>NZ_FNBU01000008.1:0-60000 GCF_900102435.1 Sporolituus thermophilus DSM 23256
GGAAAGCACTTGTTTTGGACAGAAGGCCACACAAATGCCACAACCTTTGCAACGCTTCACCAGGGTCTTTAGCGCCATTTCGTTCACCTCCGTACTATGCTTACGATTTCATAACCTTAACTATTTTAACTGCTATACGACAAAATCCTTCAAAAATTTATATGAATATTTATTTATTATAAATAGTGTTGCGTTTAAAGCGACAGTCTTTACGTTGACACGGTTTTTTCCGCTTTCTATAATGAAATTGTATAAGTACCAGGGAGGTTCTGAACTAGATGCGGGAAAGCGGCGAAGATTCACGCAGCAGACGCCAGCAAATACTGGACGCGGCCTACAAGGTCTTTTCACAAAAGGGATATCACCGGGCAACGATCGATGAAATCATCGCACTGGCTGATACGGGTAAAGGAACGGTGTACAATTATTTTGTCAACAAGGAGCAATTGTTCTATACCCTGATTAAAGAGCGCAGCGCGCCGTTCGAGGCGGCTTTGGCTGAAGTAGTGGGCGGGGCGGAGCCGCCGCTGGTTAAAGTGGAAAGGCTCATCAAGCTTTTTCTCCGGTTTTATGTAGTCAATGCCGATTTGTGGCGCGTCATGATGCACGAGGTGCGAGGCTTCGGCAGCGAGGGCCAATCAGCTTTTAAAGAGGAGCAGCGGGAAAAATACCGTGCTTGGTTCCGCCATACTATCGGCATGCTGGAAAAGGTGCTGCAGGAGGGAATTGACCAGGGCGTCATCCGTGAGTGTGACGTGACCAAGGCGGCTTACGGCCTGTTCAGCGTCATTGTCATGATGGTTTTTCAAAAGTTTGTCGGCGACGATATTGATGCGACGGCCAAAACCATTGCCAATATCTTTTTATATGGCATTGCCCGTTAGGTGTGATTTTTTTATGCCGATATGTGACTAGTTAGTCAGAAGGGGGAGGAAGATGATGAACCAAGCAAACGGCGGTAAAAACCAAAAAATGATTATTGCCCTCTTGGTGTTTTTTGTTTTAGCCGGCCTCGGCGGCGGGGCCTGGTGGTGGTACTACACCACGAAGTATGTTACAACCGATGACGCCCGGATTAGCGGGACGATCGTCAATGTGAGCGCCAAAATTCCCGGCAAGGTGGTCGAGGTGCTGGTCAAAGAGGGGGACCAGGTAAAGGCCGGGCAGGTAATTGCCCGCATTGACAACCGGGAGATTCTGGCGCAGAAAGCCCAGGCGGAAGCGGCGCTGGCAGCGGCCAGGGCGCGCTATGAGGAAGTTGTAGCCGGCTCGCGGCCACAAGAAATTGAACAGGCCCGGGCGGCGCTGGATCAGGCGCGGGCGAACCTGGACAACGCACGGAAAAACTATGAGCGGATGGAAAAATTATATAAGGACGGGGCGATAAGCGCCGCTCAGCGCGATAACGCCGAAACCGCCTATGCGGTGGCCCGCGAGGCGTATAATGCCGCCAGCGAGAAACTCGACCTGACCATCGCCGGGGCGCGGGAAGAAACCGTGCGGGCGGCGGCGGCCCAAGTCAAGCAAGCCGAAGCCGCGCTGGAGGCTGCCTTGGTAATGTCGGACAACACGGTCATTGTGGCGCCTGTCAGTGGGACAGTAGCTTTAAAATCAGTCAATCCTGGCGAGGTTGTCGCTGCCGGCCAGCCCATTGTTACCATTGTTGACCCCAGCGACCTCTGGGTAAATGCCCGCATTGAAGAGACGAAGATCGACCGGATCAAAATTGGCCAAAAGGTAGAATATACCATTGACAGTTATCCCGGCCGCGTCTTTACCGGTACGGTATATGACATCGGGACGGCCACCAACTCGGTGTTTGCCATTATCCCTACCGAAAACGCTTCCGGTAATTTTACCAAAGTCACCCAGCGCATCCCGATAAAAATAACGCTGCCGAAAGACAGCCCGTACATTTTCCGCCCTGGTGCGTCGGTAATCGTTAAGGTTCATACCGATTAGGGGGGGATGAGCAGCGTGCATACCCCCAATTTAACTATAAATGACGCGAATTATAAATGGTGGGCGTTGGGCGTAACGATTATCGGCGGTTTTATGAGCATCCTTGACACCAGTATTGTCAACATTGCTGTCCCCAAGATGATGGCCGTTTTTGCCGTCGATACCGACCAGGCGCAGTGGATTTTGACGGCCTATATGCTGACCATGGGCGTCCTGCAGCCGGCAACAGGGTATTTTTGCGATGTTTACGGGACGCGCGCCATGTACCTGTTTAGCCTGGCCGTATTTACCGTCGGTTCGGCGTTGTGCGGCGCTGCCTGGTCCAATGACAGCATGATTATCTTTAGGATTATTCAGGCCGTTGGCGGTGGGATGATTATCCCGGTCACCATGGCGATAGTTTATCATGTGTTTCCGCCGGAGGAGCGAAACATGGCCATGGGCATCTGGGGGATTTCGGCGATGGTTGCCCCGGCCGTTGGGCCGACTTTGAGCGGTTATTTAGTCGAGTACTGGGATTGGCGGTGGATTTTTACCATCAACATTCCTATAGGTATTGTCGGTTACGTATTGGCCGTGCTGGTACTTAAGGAAACGCCCCGTATTCGGGGGCAGAAATTTGACTACGGCGGGTTTATCACCTCCGCCCTTGGGCTGTTCTGCCTGCTACTGGCTCTCAGCGAAGGGGTGGATGAGGGCTGGACATCGGCGTATATTATAACTTTGCTGTATATCGCCTTGGCCAGTTTAACTTTGTTTGTTGTTATCGAACTTAATCACGAGAACCCTATTTTAGACTTGACCTTGTTTAAAGATTGGAATTTCACGCTGAGCAGTATCGTTATTTTTATCGGGACGATCGGACTGTTTGGCGGCATCTTCCTCGTTCCGCTCTTTATGGAAAATATTCGGGGCTATACGGCGATGCAGACAGGTATGCTGATGTTTCCTTCCGCCCTTACTGCCGGGCTGATGATGCCTGTTGCCGCCAAACTGGCCGATAAGTTCGGCGCTAAGCCGGTTGTCGTTGTCGGCCTCTTTTTCCTAGGAGCCGGTACTTGGCCGCTAATGTACCTCGACATGGATACCAGCTATGAGCATGTCATGCTGGTCATGATTCTGCGGGGGCTGGGGCTGGGGCTGTTCATGATGCCCGTTACCGTCCTTGGGCTGAATACCGTCCCGCTGCCGAAGATTAGCCGTGCGTCCGCGCTTAACAATGCTATCAGGCAGGTCAGCGGTTCATTCGGTATTGCCGTATTGTCGACCGTGCTGCAAAACCGGCAAATCTTTCACTATGCCCATATTGCCGAAGGCTGGAATTTGGCAGCAGACGCCGCCGCTAAAGTGATTACTTACGGTGAACGGCTATTTGTGCAGCACGGCAGCGTAGCGAGCATTGCCAAAATCAAGGCGCTGGCCCTTGCGGCCCAGATCGCCCAGCGACAGTCGTATATTTTCGCTTTCGATGACGCTTTTTTGGTCTTGGCGGCCATTAGTTTTACCGGCATTGTCCCGGCCCTGCTGCTCAAACGGGCCCAAGGCGGGGCCAAAGGGGCAGCGGTAATTATGGAGTAGAAGTAATAATATGACAAAAAAACCAAAAAGACCCAAAAAACAAAAACATGAGAAGGTGTTAAGGGTTCGGCATGGGTGTAACCGTTAAATTTTAAATATAAAAAAGTAGCAGCCCCAGACGGCGTGGTGCCATCTGGGGCTTTGCTTTTTGTGCTACCATGCGGCTACGACAGAACCTTTGAAGTGTTCTTGGATAAACTTTTTGACTTCTTCAGATTGGTAAGCCTTAACTAGCTTTTGGAAAGCCGGATTGTCTTTGTCTTTGGTGCGGACGGCGATGACGTTGGCGTAAGGAGAATTGGCGTCTTCGATGGCGATGGCGTCCCTGGTCGGAACAAGGCCGGCGGTCATGGCATAGTTGGTGTTAATGGCGGCAATATCCACGTCGTCAAGGGAACGGGGAATCTGGGCGGCGTCCAGTTCTTTAATCTTAATATTTTTCGGGTTTTCCGCAATATCGGTAACGGCGGCTTTGAGGCCGGCGTTAGGCTTCAGCTTGATCAGGCCGACTTTTTCCAGGAGCAGGAGGGCGCGGCCGCCGTTGGTCGGGTCGTTGGGGATGGCGACAACGGCGCCTTGTTTAACGTCGGCGATTGATTTGACTTTTTTCGAGTAAATACCCATCGGGAAAATAACCGTTTTGGCGATCGAAACGATGTCATATTTGCGGTCGGCAACCATGTTATCAAGATAGGGCTGGTGCTGGAAACTGTTGGCGTCAATGTCACCCTGGCTTAAAGCCACATTAGGCTGCACGTAGTCGTTGAACTCCACGACCTGGATTTTCAGACCGTCTTTTTCCGCCACTTTTTTGACAACATCCATTATTTCGGCGTGGGGGCCGGCGGTAACGCCCACTTTTATAGGCCGGTCGGACGGCGTGGCGGCTTGTTTGCCGCAGCCGGCCACGAGGCCGAGCGTAAACAGCAGCGCGAGGGCTAATGCGATTGGCTTCGTCCATTTGTGCATTATTGGTTACCTCCTTAACTAAGAATTAGAATGCCGGTACTACCGCACCTTGATATTTTTCGGTGATGAATTTGCGGACTTGATCCGAGGTCAACGCTTTGGTCAGCTTTTGAATTTCCGGGCGGTTTTCATCGCCTTTGCGCACGACCAGAATATTTACATAAGGAGAATCTTTCTGTTCAATAAAGAGGGCGTCTTTCGTAGGCACGAGTTTGGCTTCCAGTGCATAGTTGGTATTGATTACGGCCAAAGTGACATCATCAAGGGCCCGGGGCAGCTGCGGCGCTTCGAGCTCACGGATTTTCACGTTCTTCGGGTTGGCGACAATATCTTTGACGGTGGCGTTGACGCCAACGCCGTCTTTGAGCCCGATCACGCCGGCCTTAGCCAGCAGGGCGAGCGCGCGCCCGCCGTTGGTCGGGTCATTAGGGATGGCAACCACGGCGTCGGTAGGAACGTCATTTAAGTTTTTGATTTTTTTGGAGTAAATGCCCATGGGTTCGATGTGGACGGCAGCGGTGTAAGTGAGCTGAAGGTTGCGCTCGGCGGCAAACTTATTGAGGTAGGGAATATGTTGGAAGAAGTTGGCGTCCAGTTCTTTTTCCGCTACGGCCAGGTTAGGACGGACGTAATCGCTCATTTCCACGATCTGAAGGTCAATGCCCTCTTTTTCCAGAGCCGGTTTAATTACCCGCAGAATTTCGGCGTGGGGAACGGCCGTGGCGCCTACTTTCAGTACCTTTTTATCACTGGCGGTAGCCGGAGCCTGGGTTTTGCCGCCGCAGCCGGCGACGACGGCGGTAAGGGCCAAAATTAAGGCGAGCAATAGGGCGATACGTTTCATGAATGAATTCCTCCTTGTTAATCGTTTATTTTTTGTTCAAACGGCGGGCAAGCCAGTCGCCGCACGACTGGACAAGCTGTACCTGAGCAATAAGGATAATGACGGTTGCGAGCATGATGTCGGCCCGGAAGCGCTGATAGCCGTAGCGGATGGCCAGGTCCCCCAGCCCGCCGCCGCCGATAGCGCCGGCCATGGCCGAATAACCAATCAGGCTGATTACAGTGATCGTCAGGCCAAGCACAATCGAGGGCAGCGCTTCGGGGATGAGTACTTTGGCGATAATTTGCAGCGGGGAAGCGCCCATAGCTTGGGCGGCCTCGATGACGCCGTAGTCGACTTCTTTGAGTGCCGATTCGACGATGCGGCCGACAAAGGGGATAGCGGCAATGCTCAGCGGCACAATGGCCGCATCGGTGCCGATGGATGTCCCGACAATGAGACGGGTCAGGGGAATGATGGCGACCATGAGAATAATGAACGGAGTCGAGCGGGTAGCATTGACGATTGCGCCCAAAACGCGGTTGACAGCGAGGTTTTCCAAAACATGGCCCTTGTCAGTCGTTACCAGGATGACGCCGAGGGGGACGCCAAACAGGGCGGCGATAAAGGCCGACACACCCACCATATAAGTAGTTTCCCATAACGACTCAGCCAACAGCACGAGCATTTCTTGCGACATAACCAATCACCTCTATTCCTAAATCTCGCGCCCGCAAGTAGTTGAGGGCGTTCTGGATGCCGGCCTGGTCGCCGGACAGTTCGACAATCAAGGTACCGAAAGGAGTGTGCTTGATGTGGTCGATATTGCCGTAAAGGATGCTGGTGTCAACATTAAACCGGCGGATCATGCCGGCAATTATGGGTTCTTCGGCCGTACGGCCAATGAAGGACAGGCGCAGAATAAGATTGGAGTCCGGCAGCGGTGTGGGCGAAAAGACGGTATTGGCAAAGAATTCGGGCAGGTCATGGTTGACAATGGTGCGGATGAATTCGCGCGTTGTTGCCGTCTGGGGACGGGTGAAGACGTCGAGTACCGGGCCTTCTTCAATAATGACGCCGTTTTCGATGACGGCCACGCGGTCGCAGATTTCTTTAATAACCTGCATTTCGTGAGTGATTAGCACAATGGTCAGCTGCAGTTTTTGATTGATGTCAAAGAGCAGTTTCAAAATGGATTGTGTAGTCTGCGGGTCAAGGGCGGAAGTGGCTTCGTCGCATAAGAGCACTTTTGGCCGGCTGGCTAAGGCGCGGGCAATACCGACCCGCTGTTTTTGACCGCCGCTGAGCTGGGACGGATACTGGTCCCGTTTATCGGCAAGCCCCACCAGTTCAAGGAGCGGCAAAACAGCCTGTGCAATTTCCGTTTTGCTTTTGCCGGCCAACTCAAGCGGGAAGGCTACATTTTCATAGACGGTGCGGGAAGACAGCAGGTTAAAGTGCTGAAAAATCATGCCGATTTTTTTGCGTCGCTCGCGCAAGTTTTTTTCGGACATCGTCGTTAGTTCTTCACCGTCGACCACTACCGAGCCGCGGGTTGGCCGCTCCAGCATATTGATGCACCGGATTAACGTACTCTTGCCGGCGCCGCTTTTACCAATGACACCGAAAATTTCACCGCGGCGCACTTCCAGGTTTATGCCTTTAAGAGCATGGACCGCTCCGTTAGTGCCGGGATAGACCTTTTCAATGCCGGTCAGTTTAATCATTTTTCTTCTCTCTCCTTTCCTGGGCATAAAGAAAACCTCTTCGCAGACGAAGAGGTTTTTGTTCTGTAAACAGAAACTCCCCCCCTCATCTGTCAGAACCTATCCGTTCTGCAGGAATTGGCACCGTTTCGCATCCGAAGGTGCGATGGTTGCCGCGGCGTCATCGGGCCAGTCCCTCAGCCAGCTCTTGATGAAAGAGTGTTTCGATATGCCGTTGTTGAGTTACATGCTATCATGTATAGCAATGTCTGTCAAGAAAAAATTAAAATTGCATTTTCATAAATTAAAGAATAAAAGACGTAAAGGCAGGAAAGAAATGAGAGAGGGCGAATAGTATGCTCAGAATGGTAATGCGTGCACGGGAGGAGTGTGGATTATGCCCGTTAACCCTAAGCTAAAAGAGCCTTTAACCGACCAATTGTTCCGGGCCATTTTACTGCTCGCCAATGAGGAGGAATGTTATCAGTTTTTTGAAGATATCTGTACCATCAGCGAGATAAAAGCCATGGCACAACGCCTGGAGGTGGCGCGGATGCTGAAGGCCGGTCATATCTACGACGACATTGTCGAGCGCACCGGGGCCAGCACGGCCACGATCAGCCGGGTCAAGCGCTGCTTGCACTATGGCGCTGACGGCTACAAAATCATTCTCGCCCGGTTGGAAGAGCAGGAAGAGCGTTTGCGGCAGGAGGATGCAGGCCATGAACCAAAATGAGTTTGTACCGCAAATTCCGTACGGGACACGGGATTTTTTACCCCGCGATGCGAAAAAAAAGCGCTTGGTGGAAAGCGCCCTTGCCGGCCTATTTACCCGGTGGGGTTATGACGAGGTAATTACGCCTACATTTGAGTATCTGGACATTTTATCGGTCGGTGCCGACCAAGAAATAGTTCAGCATATGTTCAAATTTCTCGATAAAAATAACCGGCTATTAGCGCTCCGGCCGGATATGACTACGCCTATTGCCCGGGTAGCGGCTACCCGGCTCCGCGAACAGCCGGTACCGCTGCGGCTGTTTTATTTGACTAACGTTTTCCGGTACGAGCAGGCCCAAGCCGGTCGACAATGCGAATTCTACCAGGCCGGTATAGAACTGCTGGGCACGGCGGGGCCTGCCGCCGATGCCGAGGTCGTAGCGCTGGCGGCCACGGCCATGCGGGAGGCAGGGCTGACCGTCTTTCAGATCAGCCTCGGTCAGGTGGAATTTATTAACGGTCTAATGAATGAATGCGAATTACCGCCGGCCGAGCGCCAGCGGATTAAAAATTGCCTGGTGCAGCGCGATCTAGTCGGCCTGGACGAGGCTCTGGCGACGAGCTCCTTATCGCCGGCCGGGCAGGCGCTTTTTAAGCGTATTCCGCTGCTCCACGGGCGGGAAAATATGCTTGATGCGGCCTATGGCATGGTGAGCAACGATATGAGCCGCCGCGCCCTCGATAACCTGGCGGAGATTTACCGGCTCCTTGAGTATTACGGCGTAAGCGGGCATGTCTCTTTTGATTTGGGAATAATCCGGAATTTTGACTATTATACGGGGGCTGTTTTTGAAGGCTATACGCCGGGCCTAGGCTTCCCCCTTTGCGGCGGCGGGCGTTACGATGGCATGGCAGGCGCTTTTGGGAAGGAATATCCGGCTACCGGTTTTGCTCTCGGCATCGAGCGCCTTATGCTGGCCCTTGAGCGGCAGGGTCTGACCCTGGACGGCGACGTTAAGGACGTCTATATTGGCTGGGCGCCGGGGCGGCTGAATGAGGCGATTGCGCTGACTGGCGAGCTCCGCGCGGCAGGGCGTATCGTCGGTCTTGGACTTCAGCCGCAGGATAAGGCGGCGGCCGAAGCCTGCCGTCAAGCCATGGGCTATGCTAAACTCATTTATATTGGTGGTTGAAAATGCACAAACGGGTACGGCAATTTTTCGCCGCGGTGACAGCCCGCATCAGTGAACAGGACAGGAGGTTTGTTAATCAGCACTTAACCAAAGCCGAGCAACAACTGTTTTGGCAGATGAGCGTGCCAGACCAGCGGCATGCGCTTAACGTGGCATATACGGCGGCCAAACTCGCGGCACAGCGTCCGGCGGCAAATTGGGAAACCGCGGTTAAAAGCGCGCTGCTCCATGACGTGGGACGGAGGCGGGGCGATATGAGCGTGACCGACAAGGTCTTGGCCGTCCTGGCCCATAAACTGGCGCCCCGGTGGGCGCGACAATGGGCAAAAGAAGGGCGTGGCGGAATTATTGCCAATCTCCGCCACGCCCTGTATATATATTTTAATCATGCCGAACGCAGCGCCCGTTTGCTCGAAACCGTCGGCACCCAGCGGGCGGTGGTTGATGCTGTCCGCAAACACCATAGCGCTCCGGCGCCAGGCGATACGCCGGAGCTAAATATATTGCGGGAAGCGGATGACAAGCATTAATAGCCCTTCTGCTTATCGACGACGTTGAACATTTCGCCGCCTTGGCAGAAACGGGCCAGGTTGTCGGCGAACAGTTTTACCGCCCGGTCGAGGTAGTAGGGGGACAAAGCGGCCAGGTGGGGAGTAATGATAACATTAGGCATATCCCACAGGGGGCTGTTTTCCGGCAATGGTTCGTGCTCGAAAACATCAAGGCCGGCGCCTTGAATGAGACCCTGCTCGAGAGCGGTAACGAGATCGGCTTCGCGCACCACCGTTCCGCGGGCGATATTTATGAAATAGGCCGTGCGTTTCATGGCTTCAAAATGCTCCAGCCGGAAATACTCCCGCGTTTCTTCCGTCTGCGGCAAGGCGACAACGACAAAATCGGACTGGGCCAGCATGTCGACAAGCCGGTCCGGGGTATAGAGCTTATCGACAAAAATTTCCGTTGTCATCTCGCGTTTGGTGGCGAGAACATTCATTCCCAATCCCTTGGCCTTTTTGGCAATTTCCCGGCCGATGCTGCCGAGACCGACAATACCGATTGTTTTTTCATGCAATTCGTCGGTGGGAACGCGCTTCCACCGTTTTTCTGTCTGTTGACGGATTAAACGGTTGAGGCCGCGGGTAAAGGCCAACATGAGGGCCAGAACGTGCTCGGAAACAGGAATGCCATGAATCCCCCTGGAGTTGGTTAGAATGACGGAACTAGCTTGTATTTCCGGAAAGACAAGGTTTTCCACGCCGGCGCTCAGGGCATGCACCCATTTCAATTTGGGAGCGGCTAAAAACAATTCCCGAATATCCATCCAGCCCCAGGACACCAGGATATCCGTATCAGCAATAAAGCTGGCCGCTTGGGCCAATTCACTCGTATGGACGGTAATGCCCGGCATTACGCCGGTGATAGTTTTAACATGCCGCTCGGCCAGGTGGTTGAGGACAAGGATATTGAGTGCGGGTATCATAATGCCCCTCCCTTATGCTAGTTAGTATTCTGCCAAATACTTCTACGTATTCATATAAATTCCTGGTAAGAGGATTGACGAAATTTCTCCATACATGGTAATATATTATCATATTAATACTTTAATTAATTAAAGAAATGAGGGGGATTCATGACAGCAGTGGACATGAATTACCTAACAGTAGCGCTGCCCAAAGGCAAGCTCTTTGACAAGGCGGTGCGGATGCTGGCCGGAGTCGGCTGCGCCGCTGAAGGTTTAAGCCAGGATTCGCGCAAGCTTGTTATCAGCAATGATGACGCCAAAGTTCGTTTCATTATCACTAAGACGAGCGATTTACCCACCTATGTGGAATATGGTGCTGCCGACATCGGGATTATTGGCAAAGATGTCCTGATAGAAGAAAATAAGGACGTTTATGAACTCCTTGACCTTAAATTCGGCTACTGCCGCATGGTTGCCGCCGTTCCCCAGGAGCTAATGCAGGACAAAATCAGCGATTACGCGCATATGCGGGTGGCCACCAAGTATCCGCGCATCGCGGAACGGTTTTTTCACAGCATGGGGATCCAAATGGAAATTATTAAACTGAACGGGTCGATTGAACTGGCCCCTATTGTCGGCCTGGCCGAACTCATTGTCGACCTGGTGGAAACAGGGCGCACGCTACGGGAAAACAATTTAGTCGAGGTGGCGCAAATTCAGCCTTCTACGGCCCGACTGATTGCCAACCGGGTGAGCTTCAAAATGAAATTCGAGCGGATTAACAGTTTGGCTGAAGCGCTCAAAGGTCTGGTAGAAAGTGAGGGTGAAAAATGAAGATAATATTCACCCCCAAATTGACGCCTCAGGAGATGGCGGCTTTATTTCGTAAGCCAGCCTTCGATGAAGTCGAGCTTAGTGAAAATGTCAGGTGGCGAGTGCGGGAAGTATTCGGGCGCGACATGACTGCCGGCGAGGTAGTGGCGCGAATCGTCGACGACGTGCGCCGGGAGGGGGACGATGCCTTGCTGCGCTATACGCGGGCGATTGACGGTGCTGAGCTCAGCCCGGCCACGTTAGCGGTAAGCGAAGCGGAATTTGCCGCTGCCGCCGGTATGGTAGAAAATGCAGCCGTCGCCGCCATTCGGCGGGCTATTGCCAATGTCCGCCGCTTTCACGCCGAGCAACTGCCGAAATCGTGGTTTACCGAACGGGAGCAGGGGGCTATTTTAGGCCAAAAGTGCATACCCCTCGACCGAGTGGGGATTTATGTACCAGGCGGCACCGCCGCCTATCCGTCTTCGGTAATTATGAATGCCGTTCCGGCAGTCGTCGCCGGGGTGAAAGAAATCATTATGACCGTGCCGCCGGCCCGGGACGGCAGGATTAATCCGTATGTACTGGTGGCCGCCCGGGAAGCAGGCGTGACCCATGTATTCAAGGCCGGAGGCGCCCAAGCAGTTGCCGCTCTGGCTTTCGGCACGGCTACCGTTCCGAAAGTGGACAAAATCGTAGGGCCGGGTAATTTGTTCGTCACGTTGGCGAAGAAGGCGGTCTATGGACATTGCGATATTGATATGTTGGCCGGGCCAAGCGAAATCCTGATTATCGCGGATAGCACCGCCGACCCTCGCTATGTGGCGGCCGACCTGCTTAGCCAGGCCGAGCACGACCCATTGGCCTCGAGTATTCTCATAACGGATAGCGAGGAGCTTGCCCGTCAGGTGACGGCAGAAATTGAAGTCCAACTGGCAGCTTTGCCGCGCCGGGAAATAGCGGTGGCGGCGCTAGAGCGAACCGGGTTGATCGTTATTGCCCGCGATCTGCGGGAGGCGGTGGAACTGGCCAATATGTCGGCGCCCGAGCACTTGGAAATCATCACCGCCGATCCGTTTAGCCTGCTGCCCTATGTCCGTCATGCCGGGGCGGTGTTCCTCGGCCCCTATTCTCCTGAACCATTAGGCGACTATCTGGCCGGACCCAACCATGTACTGCCGACGGGCGGAACGGCCCGGTTTTACTCGGTGCTCAATGTTGAGACCTTCATGAAAAAGACGAGCATTATTGCTTATACCAAGGCGGCCCTTGCCGCCGTCAGTGACGATATCATCCGGCTGGCGACCGTGGAAGGGCTCGAGGCCCATGCTAACGCCGTGCGGCTAAGGAAGGAGTGAAAGCCATGAAGGTAAGACCAGGTCTGGAGGTTTTACAGCCATACACCATTGATGACAGGGAATGGGCGATAAAACTGGATGCCAACGAGCGGCCCGCACCTTTGCCGTCCTTGATTCAGGCAGCGGTCCGCGAGCGGTTGAGTGGATTGGCGTTTAACCGTTACCCCGATATGGCCATGCGGAGCCTGCGGCAAAAAATTGCTGCCGTGAGCGGCCTCGCGGCCGATAATGTTCTGATCGGGAATGGCTCCAGCGAGCTCTTAGCCGCCCTTTGTTACACCTTTGGCGGCGCCGGTCGCGGTATTGTCTATCCTTGGCCGTCCTTTTCCATGTATGGCGTCTATGCCAAACTGGCCGACAGTGCGGCGGCGCCGGTCGCGCTGGGCGAGGACTTTGGCGTGGATGCTGCCGCGGTGCTGGCCGCCGCGGAGCGTCACTCTTCCGGACTGATAATTCTATGCAATCCTAATAATCCTACGGGTTCGGTTATCCCGCCCGCCGTTATTGAAAAGATTGTTGCGGCAGCTCCCTGCCCGGTGGTGGTGGATGAAGCCTATTACGAGTTTTATGGTCAATCAGCGCTGCCGCTCTTGAAGCAATACACCAATCTTATCGTGGTACGGACTTTTTCCAAGGCGTACGGTCTGGCCGCCGCCCGGGTCGGCTATTTGCTGGCGGCAAGTGCGATTGTCAGCATGGTTGGCCGGGCGCTGCTGCCGTATCACGTCAATGCCCTGTCGCTTGTCGCCGCGGAAGCGGTATATGACTTGCGGCAGGAACTGGAGCCGGGAATCAGGCAGATTATTGCCGAGCGTGAGCGGCTGGCCGGCGAGCTTGGCCGCTTGCCGGGGATTACCGTTTATCCGTCGGCGACCAATTTTCTCCTCGTTAAAGCGGTTGACGGCAAGCGGATAAGCGCCGGGCTGGCCGCCTGCGGCATCGGTATCCGCGATTTCAGCGCCGCGCCGGGTCTTGCCGGCTGCCTCCGGATCACCGTCGGCACGCCGGCGGAAAATGACGCCGTACTTAAGGTTATGGCCGCAATTACGCAAGGGGGGACGGCGGTATGACCAGAACGGCTACGGTAGAGCGCCAGACGGCGGAAACGCAGGTCAAGGCAACGATTAATCTCGATGGCGCCGGCCGGGCGGAAATTAGCACCGGTATTGGCTTTTTCGACCATATGCTGAGTTTATTCGCGAAACATGGGCTGTTTGACTTGATGGTGGCGGCTAAGGGCGATCTCATTGTCGATGGCCACCACACGGTAGAGGACACCGGGATTGTCCTGGGACGTACGGTTGCCCAGGCTTTGGGTGATAAACAGGGGATTCGCCGCTATGGGACAGCCTTCGTGCCAATGGATGAAGCGCTGGCGATGGTAGCGCTGGATATCAGCGGCCGGCCCTACCTGCATTTTGAAGCCGCTTTTCCGGGCGAGCGGATTGGCGATATGGCCAGTGAATTGGTGGAAGAGTTTTTGCGGGCCTTTGCTGTCCACGCCGCGCTTACGCTCCATGTGCGCCTGCTGTACGGCCACAATGCCCATCATATGGCCGAGGCCATCTTTAAGGCCCTGGGGCGGGCCCTGGACGAAGCGACGCGGTTGGACGGGCGCATTGACGGCGTTCTGTCGACCAAAGGAACGTTATAAAAGGAGGAGAGGCGGCATGATTGCCATTATCGATTACGGTATGGGCAACTTGCACAGCGCCGCTAAGGCTTTTGTCCGGCTAGGGGCCGAGGTGACTGTAACCGACCGGCCGGAAGTCATTGCCGCTGCCGCCAAAGTAGTACTGCCTGGCGTCGGCGCGTTCGGCGACTGTATGCGCAACCTGCACCGCGCCGGTCTGGTGGATGTCATTCGCGACGTCATCGCCCGGGGGGTGCCGTTTTTGGGTATCTGCGTCGGGTTGCAGATGCTGTTTGAAGGCAGTGAGGAAGACCCGGACGTGCCCGGGCTGGGCGTTTTTCCCGGCATGGTGCGGCGGCTGACCGCGCCGGGGCTGAAAGTGCCGCATATGGGCTGGAACAGTCTCGAGTTGAAGCAGTTTAGCCCGTTATTTCAGAATTTGCCGGATCCGGCCTATGTCTATTTCGTTCACAGTTATCACGCCGCTGCCGCTGAAGCGTCCTTGGTTACGGCGGTGACCGAGTATGGCGGTACGGTCACGGCGGCCGTGGGGCGCGGCAATGTTCAGGCGGTACAGTTCCACCCCGAAAAGTCCGGCGCCGTGGGTCTTAGTATCCTGGCCAATTTTAAGGAGATGGTATAATGGTAGTTTTTCCGGCCATTGACATCCGGGGCGGCAAATGCGTGCGGCTGACCGAGGGACGATTTGACGCCGAAACGGTCTTCAGCGATAATCCGGTCGAGGTGGCGGAGCGGTGGCGCCGGGAGGGGGCCGAGTACCTCCATGTCGTCGATTTGGATGGGGCGGTCGCGGGCCGGCCGGTTAATCTTGAGTTAGTTATCGCCATCGCGAAAAAAGTGGATATTCCTGTCCAACTGGGCGGCGGTATCCGCACTCTGGACACCATCGACACCGTTTTGGCGGCCGGCATCAGCCGGGTTATTCTTGGCTCGGTCGCCGTCCGGCAGCCCGCCTTGGTAAAAGAGGCCTGTGCCCGGTATGGCGACCGGATCGTCGTCGGTATTGACGCCCGCGACGGCGTGGTCGCCGTGGAAGGGTGGGGCGTCAGCGGCCAGGTGGGCGCCGAAGAACTGGCGCGGCAGATGGCCACCGCCGGTGTAGCGCGGATTATTTATACCGATATCAGCCGGGACGGCACGCTGACCGGCATTAATGTGGCAGCAACCTGCGCTTTGGCCCGCGCCGCCGGCGTGTCGGTTATTGCTTCCGGGGGCCTGCGGGACCTTGCTGATATTCGTGCCTTGCGCCAGGCCCGGACGGCCGGGATTGAAGGCGTTATCGCCGGCAAGGCCCTTTACACTGGCACTCTTGATTTAGGCAGCGCAATCCGGGTGGCGAAAGGAGAAGAGGCGTAATGCACACCAAGCGCATTATTCCCTGTCTGGACGTAAAAGCCGGGCGGGTTGTTAAGGGGACTAACTTTGTCGGGCTGCGCGACGCCGGCGATCCGGTCGAACTGGCCGCCGCTTATGACGGAGAACTGGCCGATGAACTTGTTTTTCTCGACATAACCGCCTCGGCCGAAGGGCGTCGCACCATGGTGGAGGTGGTGGAACGCACCGCCGCGCAAATATTTATTCCCTTTACCGTCGGCGGCGGCATCCGGACGGTGGCCGACATCCGCGCCATGCTAAAAGCCGGCGCCGATAAAGTGTCGCTAAACACGGCCGCGGTTAAAAATCCGAAACTTTTGGCCGAAGGCGCCAAAAGTTTCGGACGGCAGTGCATTGTTCTGGCAGTAGACGCCCGCCGGACCGCACCGGACCGGTGGGAAGTGTATATTAACGGCGGCCGCACCCCAACCGGGCTGGACGTGCTGGAATGGGTCCGGCGCGGCGTCGCGCTGGGGGCGGGGGAAATACTATTGACCAGCATGGACAAGGACGGTACGAAAGACGGGTATGATATTGCCCTGACCCGCGCCGTTTCCGAGTGCGTCGACGTGCCGGTCATTGCTTCCGGCGGCGCCGGCAAACTGGTGCATTTTTACGATGTTCTTGTCCATGGTAAGGCCGATGCCGTATTGGCCGCGTCGGTATTTCATTACGGGCAGTTTACGGTGCGCCAAGTGAAAGAATACTTACGGGCGCGGGGAGTGGAGGTCAGACTATGAATTGCGAAACCATAAAATATGACGCTCACGGGCTGGTACCGGCCATTGTCCAGGATGCTATTTCCGGCGCGGTGCTCATGCTGGCGTATATGAACAGTGAGTCGCTGGCCAAGACGCTCGCAACAGGCGTCACCTGGTTTTACAGCCGCAGCCGGAAACGGTTGTGGCAGAAAGGCGAAACTTCCGGTCATGTGCAAAAAGTAAAAGACATTTACTATGACTGTGATGCCGACGCTCTCTTAGTGAAGGTCGAGCAGACGGGAGTGGCCTGTCACGAAGGGACTTTTTCCTGTTTCAGCCGGCGGCTGGGCGGTGAGAAATCAGCTGCGGCCCAACACTCTGAGCCGTCCGGCATTTTGTCGGATTTATACCAGGTAATTTTGGACCGCAAAAAAAATCCGCAAGAAGGTTCATATACGACTTATCTGTTTGCGAAGGGACAGGACAAAATTTTAAAAAAAGTAGGCGAAGAGGCCGCCGAGACGATTATCGCCGCGAAGAACCAAAATAAAGGCGAGATTATCTACGAGATGGCCGATTTATGGTATCACTGCCTGGTGCTCCTGGCCCACCACGGCATTACGCCGGGCGAACTGCTGGCCGAACTGCAGCGCCGGCGAACTTGTCAGAGCAACGGATCGCCTGATCACGCTTGACAACGCTACTGGTGACTGTTTTGAAACGCTCACAATCCTGTGCCTGGTTGTCACCGGCAACGTCCCGGTGACAGCCAGGCTGTTAAACGGACAGGCAATGTGTTAGAATAAACTCAGGTGACTATTTACCTGGGGGGATAGCATGCGCGGGGTTTTCGATATTGTCGGGCCGGTCATGATTGGGCCTTCGAGTTCGCATACGGCCGGGGCGGCCCGGTTAGGCCGGATGGCGCTCCGCATTTTGGGCGAACCGCCGACGGAAGCGGTCATTGAGCTGCACGGATCGTTTGCCAAGACTTACCGGGGCCACGGGACCGATAAGGCGCTGGTAGCCGGACTGCTCGGCATGGCCGCCGATGACGAGCGGCTGCGGGACGCGCTCACCATGGCGGCCGGACGCCTGAAAGTTACGTTCGTGACCAAAGATTTAGGCGACGTTCACCCTAATACGGCGGCCATCAACCTAAGCGGCGTATCGGGGCGTAAACTGCGGGTTGTCGGCGCTTCCGTCGGCGGCGGCAATATTGTGATCACCGAAATTGACGGCTATGCCGTGGAACTCACCGGCGAATATTACACGTTAATTACCGTACACCGGGACAAACCGGGCGTGATTGCCCTCGTGACGCATGTGCTGGCGCAAGAAGGGGTTAATATCGCGTTTATGCGCGTTTCGCGGCAAGAGCGGGGGGCTCAGGCCCTCATGATTTTAGAAGCCGATCAACCTATTCCCGAGCACGCTCTCGCCGCCGTGCGGCATGTGCCGGCGGTACAAACAGCCATACTGGTGCCACCCGTATAAGGAGGAGAGTAAATGGGGCGATTTTCACGAATTGCCGAGCTTGTGGCGCTGGCTCAGCAGCAGCAAAGATCTGTCGGTTATATTGTCTGGCAGTACGAAACCGAGCGGAGCCAGCGGCCGGGACAGGAGATATGGGACCAAATGCGCCTCAATCTTGCCGTAATGCGTGAGGCCGTTCAGAGCGGCCTAGCCGGCCGGGAAAAGTCCTTTAGCGGGCTGGTCGGGGGCGATGCCGCGCGGATGAATGACCGGCTACAGGCCGGTTTACCGTTATGCGGCAGCGCCGTTTATAAGGCGGCCGCTTACGCGCTGGCGGTAAGCGAAGTTAACGCCGGCATGGGACGAATTGTGGCCTGCCCTACGGCCGGGTCCTGCGGCATTGTCCCCGGGGCACTGCTGGCTATCGGCGAAGAATTAGGCTGTGATGATGAAACGCTGGTTCAGGCTCTGTTCACCACGGCAGGCATTGGGCTGGTAATTGCCGAAAACGCCTCCATCTCCGGGGCGAAAGGGGGCTGTCAGGCCGAATGTGGGGCTGCGGCCGCCATGGCGGCCGGCGCTATCGTCGAAATGGCCGGCGGTACGCCGCGGCAAGTCGGCCATGCCTTGGCACTGGCACTGAAAAATATGTTGGGCCTGGTATGCGACCCGGTGGCCGGTCTGGTGGAAGTACCGTGCGTTAAGCGTAACGCCTTCGGCGCCGTTCACGCCCTTGTTGCTGCCGACATGGCCCTGGCGGGCATCGAAAGCGTTATTCCGGCTGATGAAGTAATCGACGCGATGTACCAAATCGGTTTAGTCATGCCGAAAACGCTGCGGGAAACGTCGGAAGGCGGACTGGCCCGCACTCCTACCGCCGTAGCCATCGAAAAACGCCTATTTGGCGAAAACGATTAAGCTGCACCGCTTAGGTTGCGGCTTTTTTGTTATTTCCGGCAGTTACTGACATAGGGCGGATTTTGTTAAAAAAAACGATGGGAAAATGGGAAATGCTCCATGATGGGACGGAAGCTTTGCCATATTGCCCATGTTTGGTTTGGCGGCGAAAATATGCTAAAATAGACAAGTTGATTTTAGTTTACGGGAGGTAGCCCATGACGATAGATTTGGCTAAAGAAATTCAGCGCCGCCGTACCTTTGCGATTATTTCGCACCCGGACGCGGGGAAAACGACGCTTACGGAAAAACTGTTGCTCTATGGCGGAGCTATCCACCTGGCCGGTTCGGTTAAGGCGCGCAAAGCTCAGCGGCACGCCGTGTCGGACTGGATGGAAATCGAGAAGCAGCGCGGCATTTCGGTAACGTCAAGCGTATTGCAGTTCGATTATAATGGCTATCGCATCAATATTTTGGATACCCCTGGCCATGAGGATTTTAGCGAAGACACTTACCGCACCCTTATGGCCGTAGACAGCGCCGTTATGCTTATTGACGCCGCGAAAGGGGTAGAGGCCCAGACCAAAAAACTGTTTAAAGTATGTAAACAACGCGGCATTCCGATTTTCACCTTTGTTAATAAATTGGACAGGCATGGCAAAAGTGCGTTTGAGCTGATGGAAGAGATAGAAAAAGTGCTGGGGATCCAGGCCTATCCCATGAACTGGCCCATCGGCATTGATGGCGACTATCAGGGCGTTTATAACCGGCAACTGGCCCAAATTGAACTATTTCAAAACGACGGGTCCCATGGGCAGTGGGTAATGCCTTCGGTGGTCGGCAGTGTGGACGACCCGGCGTTTACCGAGATTATCGGCAAAGAGATACACCAAGCGCTTTGCGATGACATAGCCTTGCTCGATATGGCGGGCGAAGCGTTCGACATTAAACGGGTGCTTAGGGGTGAACTGACGCCCATGTTTTTTGGCAGTGCCATGACTAATTTCGGCGTACGGCCGTTTTTGGAAGAATTTTTGCGGCTTGCTCCGCCGCCGGCGCCGCGCCTTTCCTCGCTGGGCCCGGTTGAGCCGGACAGCGAGCTATTTTCCGCCTTTGTGTTTAAAATTCAGGCGAACATGAATCCGGCCCACCGGGACCGGTTGGCGTTTATCCGGATCTGTTCCGGCAAATTCATCCGGGGGATGTCGGTGTATCATGCCCGGTCGGGCAAAACGCTGAAACTCACCCAGCCCCAGCAATTTTTGGCCCAGGACCGTTCCATAATCGAAGAAGCCTATCCGGGGGATATTGTCGGCCTGTTCGACCCGGGAGTCTTCAGCATTGGCGATACGCTTGTCGCCGAGGGCCATACGCTTGTGTTCGAGGACTTTCCCGTCTTTCCGCCCGAGCGGTTTGCCCGGGTGCAAGCCAAGGATACGATGAAACGCAAGCAGTTTGTCAAAGGCGTCACCCAATTGGCGCAGGAGGGGGCGGTCCAGGTATTCCGGCAGCTTGACGCCGGGTTTGAATCCTTCATCATCGGCGCCGTGGGGCAACTGCAGTTTGAAGTACTGCAGTACCGGCTGAAACACGAGTATGGCGTCGAGCTAATACTCCAGCCGCTGCCGTATGAACTGGCACGGTGGCTGGAGGCGGAGGACGTAGACCTAAAAGCGCTGCGCGGCATGGATAGGAGCATGCTGGTTCAGGATGGGCGCGAGCGCCCGGTAGCGTTGTTTGCGAATGAATGGTCCCTCCGCTTTGTTGAGGAGCATAATCCCAAGGTGCGTTTTTTGCCTGCTCCGCCTGACGCGCCAACGTCCGTCCGTTAGGCGGGCGAACCGCGGTTCGGAGTGTTGCCCTAATATTGCATAAGAGTTATGGCAGGAAAGGAAGAACAAGACATGGAAAATATCAGCCTGGAGATGGTGCTATTTTTGCTGGGCGCCGGTTTTACGGCGTCGTTTATCGATTCGGTTGTTGGCGGTGGTGGCCTTATTTCCCTGCCGGCGCTCCTTCTGACCGGTTTGCCGCCCAATATTGCCCTTGGTACCAATAAGTTGGCAAGTGTGATGTGCACCTTAACCAGTACAATTTCTTTCCTTAAATCGGGTAAAGTCAATATCGGGGCGGTGAAATACCTTTTTCCCCTCTCGTTCTGCGGCGCGGTAGCCGGCGTATACGTCGTCCGCCATATGCCGCCCCAATTTTTGCGCCCCTTGGTCGTTGTTATGCTCATTGTCGTAGCCATTTACGTCCTGGTCAAAAAAGATTGGGGAAAAGAGTCCACTTACCGCGGTCTCACGAAAAAGACCGGTCTGTTAAGCGCTTTGGCAGCCCTATTACTTGGCTTTTACGACGGTTTTTTCGGGCCTGGCACCGGTTCTTTCCTAATTTTCGCGTTTCTCCTGCTTGGGTTTGATTTTGTGGAGGCAGCCGGCAACGCCAAGGTGCTGAATTTCGCCAGCAACATTGCGGCGATCGTTACTTTTATGCTGCTTAAAGCGGTGAACTATCAATACGGACTGATTATGGGGGTTGGCATGATTGTCGGCGCGCTCGCCGGTTCACGTCTTGCTATCCGGCAGGGGGTAGCGTATGTTCGCCCCCTGTTCATCTCTGTGACGGGGCTGTTAATTGGCAAGCAGCTTTGGGATTTAATTCATTAAAAATTTACTGCTCTGCGGGCAAAATCAAACAGGCAAGGAACCGGAGGATGCCATGTTAGACTTACAATTGCTGGTATTTAAAACGGTTGTGGAAAAAAACAGCATTTCGCTGGCGGCGCAGGACCTGCACATGACGCAGTCGGCCGTCAGTCAGCACATTCAAAATTTGGAAAATCATTTCGGTGTTAAGCTCTTTGATCGCTTGCACCGCCGAATTGCCATCACCGCGGCCGGTGAAACGCTCTATCCTTACGCGGTGGAACTTGATACGTTATACCAGCGGGCGCAGAAGGCCATCCAGACTTTAACCGATGATGTGAGCGGCCGGCTGTGGATTGGCGCCAGTCTGACGATTGGCGAGTACATTATGCCAAAAGTGTTGGTCATGTTCCGCCAGCTGTATCCGAATGTGGATATGACCATGGAAATTTACAATTCCGAGCAGATTACCTCCATGGTCATAGATGGTGTTCTTGACGTTGGCTTCATTGAAGGACCGTATCAATTGTCCGGTAACATTTGCGCCGTGCCATGCGGTGGCGATGAATTGGCGGTTATAGCGCCGCCCGGCCACCCCCTGGCATCCGGCGAGCCCTGTGAGCTTGGCGCGCTGCTCAGCCAGCGCTGGGTGATGCGGGAGCGGACTTCAGGTACGCGTCGCTTTTTTGAGCTGTTCGTCGAGAAGGCAGGTTATGCGCTCGACCGTCTCAACGTGGTCATGGAACTGGGCAGTACTCAGGCAATAAAGGAAGCGGTAAAAGCCGGCTTCGGAATTGCCGCTGTTTCCGTTCTGGCCGTGAGCGACGAAGTGGAGCGGGGCGAAATGCGGCCAATTATCCTGAAGGAAGGGCCTGTCCGCCGGGATTTTACCATGATTTACAACGCCGAAAAGTTCTGTACCCTGGCCGTGGAAAAGTTTCTCGCTTTTGCCCCGCAGCATTTTGGCCGATAATAAAACAAAAACCTCCCGCCGGTTTAGTCAGGCGGGAGGTTTTCGCATGGATGCCAAAAAGCATGGTGTTTTTGTTGCATGTCTTGGCGGGGAGGAGGCGCTGGCCATAGTTCAATGAGCGAGCCTTCCCGCATCGCCGCGGCCAAATGGGTGTAGATTAGTTTATTTTTCCGCTCTAAACCGCGAATTAGTTCTTTGATTTCCTGGCGCTTGGTCTTGCCGTTATACGGGCAGGGACTCGGGATAGGCGTAAAACCGTGGTATTGAATGGTGCGGCGCAGTTCTTTTTCCCGGAAATAAATGAGAGGCCGGATGACGGTGAGTCCGGTGCGGTCTAGGTAGGTCTTAGGCAAGAAAGTTTTGATCTGCCCTGAATAGAGAATGCTCATAAGAAAAGTTTCGACGGCGTCATCGTGGTGGTGGGCATAAGCAATTTTGTTAAAGCCGTTTTCCTTGGCAAACCGGTTGATGGCGCCGCGCCGGAAAAAGGCGCAGCTATAGCAGGGGTCTTTGCCCGCATTGCGGGCGATGGCGCCGGCAATGTCGATTTTGAAGGTATGAAAAGGAACGCCCAGGTCGGCGCAGAACGCCGCCAGGCCGGTGGTGGCAAAATCGGTGGAAAACATGGGGTCAAGGGTGATAGCGGCAAGTTCAAATTTGCGGGGCGAATGGTCGCGCATGAGCGCCAGGGCGTAAGTAAGAAATACACTGTCTTTGCCGCCGGACAAACCGATAAGGATGCGGTCGCCGTCGCCAATCAGGTCAAATTCAATGACGGCTCGCCAGAGACGGCTAAAATATTGCTGTGGTAAATGTCGACGCATACGGCACCTCACAGGAAAAAGTTACATAAAATATTATATAAGCTGTGAGAAATTTTGCCAGTGGCAAAATTAGGTGGAAGCCTCCCGCGCCAAGATTTGGCCTTCCGCCAGCCAGTCCCAGTATTTTTTGGGGATAACCCGTTTTGCCAGGGCTATATTTTTACGGGTGGCAATATATTGGGACTGGTAGTAGGTTTCCCAGGCCTGGGTGAACTCGTCGCCGGCAACATGCGCCAGATAATCGGCGACCGGCACGGTAAACAAGCGCCCGTTTTCCAGAGCGAGAGCGCGGCCGTCCAAGAGCAAAACCAATCGCTGCTTGGGGTAACGGTCGGCGAATTTGCGTAGGATTAGGTCGGCCGTGTCATGGAATAGCTTGGGGCGAGCCACGAGAGCCCCGTCCGGGGCGGGCTGAAACCGAATAAACCCCAGCATCTTATGTACTTCCCGGGCGATAGCCCGGGCCCGGTTAATAAATAGCCTGCTGACATCACTTACCCCGCACAGACAGTAAGCATGGCCGTAGCGGAGGGCTTGTTCGGCGGCGGCGAAAATAACGGCGGCGCGGTCAGGGGACGCGTAACGCAGATTGGCGGCAATCAGCCGGGCAAGGGTGCGGCCCGGTGAATCGAGTAGCCAGTTGGCGTCTAAGCCGCAGTTTTGCCGTAACTGCTTTACTAGGCAAGGGAGGGAGGTATGATCGGCATCCAGCTGGTCGGTATACATAAACAGACCAAGCGATTCGTGGTCTCCCTTAAAGCAAGGCAGGTCATTATGGATTTGGGCCAATATCGCCGCTTTAAGTATCGACCCGGGGGTCGGCGAGCAGGAGATCACGATCATCACCCCAGAGGCTGAGTTGTTGATAATGTTCACGTTTTGGCGATTGGAGCAGCCGGCGGTTGCCGTAAAATTTGCCGTTGACAGTGAGAAACGCTAAGGCCCGTTTGGTGACTACCCCGATATTTTTCAGCTGGGCCGGGTCGCTAAACCGGTAGGTGCGCCGTACTTGGACAATCTTGGCCGCTGACCGCGGACCGATACCAGGAACTTTAAGCAGTTCGCGGTAAGAAGCTTTGTTAATTTCCAGGGGAAAATGCTGGGGGTTGTGCAGCGCATAAGCAAGTTTCGGGTCGAGGGATAGATCCAGGTTGCCAGTCGCGTCAAAAACAATATCGTCAATGGAAAAACCGTACAGGCGCAACAAAAAATCTGACTGATAAAGACGGTTTTCCCTAATTAGCGGCGTGGCCTTTACTGTGGCCAGCGGCGTGGCGGCGACAGGTTGAAACGCGCTAAAATAAGCGCGTTTTAACTCGTATTCCTGGTAAAGCCGGGTGACAGACAAGAGAATGTCCCGGTCGCTTTCACCGGCAGCGCCGACGATGTACTGGGTAGAATGGGTGGTATCCTGACGGTGCCGGAGGACGTCGCGGATGCTGGCCATGCCTGACAGCAGCTCGCCGGCAAACTGTTTGGTGCGGCTCAGCCGGGCAAGGTGCGACGCAGTCGGTGCCTCCATATTGAGGGAAATACGGTTAGCCAGGGCGGCGGCTTTTTCAATCTCGGCCGGCGTGGCCCCAGGGATAATTTTTAAATGGATATAGCCGCCAAAGCGATAGCGATAGCGCAGGATTTCGGCAACCTTGATAATCTCTTCCATGGTGCGGGCAGTGGAATGCCAAACCCCTGAGCTCAGAAACAGACCCTCTACATAATTGCGGCGGTAGAACTCCATGAACAGCTTTGCCAGCTCGTCGGCGGCAAAGCGGGTGCGGGGCACGTCGCGGGCGGCGCGATTGGGACAGTAGGCGCAATCGCGTTCGCAGTAATTCGTCAGCAGAACTTTGAATAAAGATATACAGCGGCCGTCGGGAGTGAACGAATGACAGACGCCGGCCGGGCTGGTCCGGCCGATGGCCGGCCGCTGATGTTTGCCAGGACGGGCGGCCGTTGCGGCACACACGTCATACTTGGCGCCTTCGCCCAGTAGTTTTAGCTTTTGCTCTATTTCCATGGCTCCACCTGCACACCCAAGTGTTACTGTATTTATTATAAGAGAAAAACATATGTTTGACAAACATTTGTTCAGGATAAAAATATGGATAATAAACGCAATATTCAGGCAGGAAAAGGGCTCACGTGCAGAGAAACTATATGCAAAAGCATAAAGTTGGATGATGACCGGGGGAGAGACCGCCTTAGGCGGCGCCGAAGGAGCAAACAGGCGAGAAACTCTCAGGCAAAAGGACCCTGGTTTGACACACCTCTGGAGAGAACCGCATGCTGCGGTCACCGAAGGGGAGCCGGATTTAGGCAATCTCTCAGGTAAAAGGACAGAGTAAGCGCCGCGCTTACTTAGTGTCCTTTTTTTCTTTTGTGCTTTTTGGAACAAATAATAATATAGTCTGAAGGGAGGATTTTATGAGCGACAAAAAGACGCCACTCTACGACATCCACGTGGCCAGCGGCGCCAAAATCATCGAATTTGGCGGCTGGCTCATGCCGGTGCAGTATACCGGCATTATCGAGGAGCACCGGGCCGTGCGGCAGGCGGCAGGACTCTTCGACGTATCCCACATGGGAGAAGTGTCGGTCAGCGGGCCGGACGCTACCGCCTATGTGAACAGGCTGGTGACCAATGACGCTTCCCGCCTGGCCGTCAACCAGGTGATGTACACTCCCATGTGCTATGACCACGGCGGGGTGGTTGACGATCTTTTGGTCTATCGCCTTGGCGAACAAGAATATCTGTTGGTGATTAACGCCGCCAATATTGACAAAGATTACGCCTGGATGGTGCAGCACGCGGCGAACTATGACGTTACCGTCAAAAACATTTCCGATGTTACCGCCGAATTGGCGCTGCAGGGCCCGCGGGCCGAAGCCATCCTGCAGCCGTTGACCGATGAAGATTTGAGCACCATTAAATATTATTGGCTGCGCCGGCACGTCCGCGTTGACGGGATCGACTGTCTGATTTCCCGGACAGGGTATACGGGAGAGGACGGTTTTGAAATTTACTGCGCGCCGGAGGAAGCTGGCAGACTATGGAACCGCCTGATGGAGGTCGGCAAGCCGCTGGGACTGGTGCCGGCCGGATTAGGCGCCCGTGATACGCTGCGGTTTGAAGCCGGTTTGCCGCTTTACGGTCACGAACTTTCCGAAAGCATCACACCGCTCGAAGCCGGTCTCGGCGTCTTTGTCAAGTTTGACAAACAGAGCTTTATCGGCTATGAGGCGCTGCTGGCCCAGAAAAACGCCGGTGTCCGGCGCAAAATTGTCGGGATCGAGATGGTAGGGCGGGGTATTGCCCGTGCCGGCTATGCCTGTCATGCCGCCGACCGGGTCATCGGCACGGTGACAAGCGGCACTTATGCGCCCACCCTCGATAAAAACCTGGCCTTAGCTATTTTGGAAACGGAGTTTTCGGCGCCGGGGACGGAAGTGGCGGTGGAAATCCGCGGCAAACTGGTAGAAGCCAAGGTTGTGGCCAAACCATTTTATAAAAGGAGGAAATAAATTATGAATATCCCGCAGGAACTTAAGTACACCAAAGATCACGAGTGGGTTCGCGTCGAGGGGACGCGCGCGGTCGTAGGCATCACCGACTATGCCCAGCATGAGCTGGGGGACATCGTTTTTATCGAGGTGCCCGCCGTCGGCAAACAGGTTAAGGCGCACGGCAATTTGTCCGTAGTCGAATCGGTCAAAGCCGTTTCGGATATTTATGCACCGGTTAGCGGTACGGTGGTGGAAGTGAACGAGGCGTTAAACGACCGCCCCGAAGTGGTCAACCAGGATCCCTACGGGGAAGGCTGGCTGGCCGTTATTGAACTGGAAGACGCCTCCGAATTGGAGGGGCTGCTCAGCGCCGACGCCTACCGTGCGCTGACCGAGGGGGGAAAATAGATGGCCGGGCGCCATTATTTGCCCAATACCGACGCCGACCGGCAGGCCATGCTGGCGGCGATTGGCGTAAGCAGCGTCGATGAGCTTTTCCAGGATATCCCGCCGGCGGTGCGGCTGGGCCGTCCGCTTGATTTGCCGCCGGCTCTGAGTGAACTGGAAGTGCTGCGGCTGATGCAGCAGCGCGCGGCCGAAAATGTCCATGTCGGTCAAATGCCTTGTTTTTTGGGGGCTGGCGCTTATGACCATTTTATTCCCGCCGTTGTGTCGCACCTGGCCGGCCGCGCGGAATTTTATACCGCCTATACGCAGTACCAGCCGGAAATCAGTCAGGGCGGCCTGCAGGCCCTGTGGGAGTACCAAAGCTATATCTGCGAACTGACCGGCCTGGATGTGGCCAACGCTTCGCTGTACGATGGGGCCACCGCCCTGGCCGAAGCGATGAACATGGCTTGTGGAGTTACTGGCCGCAGTAAAGTCGTAGTGAGCGCCGGCATCCATCCGTTTTATCGCCGCGTGCTGGCTACTTACGCCCGCGACCTCGGCTTTGAAATTGTCACCGTGCCAACGGTGGACGGTCAAACGGACCGCGCGGCGCTCAAGGCGGCCGTTAACACGGAAGTGGCGGCCCTGCTTATGCAAAACCCGAACTTCTACGGGGTTGTAGAGGATATGGAGGGTCTTGCGGAGCTGGTGCACGGCAACGGCGGTTTACTGGTTGCCTGCGTCAATCCCATTTCCTTGGCGGTCCTCAAGCCCCCTGGCGCCTATGGGGCGGACGCGGCGGTGGGCGAGGGGCAGCCGTTGGGCCTGGGGCTGAATTTTGGCGGGCCTTACCTTGGTTTTATGGCGGTGCGGGAGAAATACATGCGCCGCATGCCGGGGCGTATCGTTGGCCAAACCACTGATCTTGAGGGCAAGCGCGGTTTTGTGCTGACCCTCCAGGCGCGGGAACAGCATATCCGCCGCGAAAAGGCTTATTCCAATATTTGCTCCAATGAGGGACTGTGTGCCATTACCGCCGCCATTTACCTGTCTGCTTTGGGCAAGCAAGGCCTGGCGAAAGTGGCCCGTCTCTGCCTGCAGAAAGCGCACTACGCCGCCGGGCGCATCGCTTCCCTTCCTGGCTACCGGCTGGCCTATACCGCGCCCTTTTTCCATGAGTTTGTGGTGGAAACGCCGCTTCCGGCCGCGGAAATCAATGCCCGATTGCAGGAAAAGGGCATCATCGGCGGCCTTGATCTGGCCACTGTGGAAGAAGGACCAGCCAACCGCATGCTGCTGTGCGTGACGGAAAAACGGACGAAAGCGGAAATCGATGCCCTTGTGGCGGTATTGGAGGGGATAAAATGAGCCTGACGAACCGCAAGGCCCTGGTGTTTGAACTGAGTAAGCCGGGCCGGATCGGCGCCGACCTGCCGGAGGCCGATGTGCCGGAGCAGGAACTGGCCGCGCTCGTGCCGGCTGCGGCGCTGCGGGAAGCGCCGCCGCGGCTGCCGGAAATCAGCGAGGTAGACGTCGTTCGTCATTATACCGCCTTATCGCGGCGCAACTATGGCGTTGACAACGGTTTTTATCCGCTCGGTTCCTGCACTATGAAATATAATCCGAAAGTGAACGAAGAAGTGGCTAAACTGCCGGGCTTCAGCAATATTCACCCGCTGCAGGATAGCAAGGCCGTGCAGGGCGCCCTGGCCGTCATGTATGAACTGCAAAATTACCTTGCCGAAATTGCCGGCATGGATGCCTGCACCCTACAGCCGGCGGCCGGTGCCCATGGCGAACTGACCGGCCTCAAACTCATCCGGGCGTATCATGAAAGCCGTGGGGAGAAGCGGACCAAGGTCATCGTGCCTGACTCGGCCCACGGGACAAATCCGGCAACGGCTACTGTCTGCGGTCTGGAGACGGTAGAAATTAAGTCCAATCCCGACGGCAGCGTCAATCTTGAGGCCCTGCGGGCCGCCGTTGGCCCCGATACGGCGGCGCTTATGCTGACTAATCCCAGTACCTTGGGGCTTTTCGAGACGCAAATTATTGAGATTGCCAAAATCGTCCATGAGGCCGGCGCCCTCCTTTATTACGACGGCGCTAATGCCAACGCTATATTGGGGATTACCCGCCCTGGCGACATGGGGTTTGATGTGGTTCACTTCAATCTTCATAAGACGTTTTCTACGCCGCACGGCGGCGGCGGGCCGGGTTCGGGGCCGGTCGGCGTTAAGGAAAAACTTATTCCTTTCCTGCCGGTGCCGGTTATCGAGTTTGATGGCTGCCGCTACCGCCTTAATTACGACCGGCCCCAGTCGATCGGCAAGGTCCACGGTTTTTACGGCAATTTCAGTGTCATGCTGCGGGCCTATACCTATATCCGCATGATGGGACCGGACGGCCTTCGGCAGGTCAGCGAGGATGCCGTTCTTAACGCCAACTATGTCATGCGCGCCCTGGCGCCGTACTATAAGCTGCCCTTCGAGCGGCACTGCATGCATGAGTGCGTCTTTGCCGGACTCAAGGAGCACGCCCCGGAGGTTAAAACCCTTGATGTAGCCAAACGCATTCTGGACTATGGCTATCATCCGCCCACCATCTACTTCCCGTTAATCGTTCATGACGCGCTGATGATTGAACCTACCGAGACCGAGAGTAAGGAAACCCTGGATGAGTTCATCGCCGTTATGAAAGAAATTGCCCGCGAGGCGGTTGAGCAGCCCGAGCTGGTAACCGGCGCGCCGCAAACTACGGTGGTACGACGGCTGGACGAAGCAACGGCTGCCCGTAAGCCGGTGGTACGGTGGAAGGAACCACTCACGCCATGAACTGGCGGGTGATTTTTGACGGCCCGCATGATGCCAGGCATAATATGGCCGTCGATGAGGCCATTCTCTGCTGCCATGCCGCCGGGGCGGCGCCACCGACCCTGCGCTTCTACACCTGGCAGCCGCCGGCGCTCAGTATTGGTTATTTCCAGAAAGCGCACGCCGAAGTGGATGTAGACGCCTGCCGCGCCCGGGGAATTGACTTTGTCCGGCGCATTACCGGCGGGCGGGCCGTCCTGCATGACCGTGAACTTACTTACAGTGTTGTCGTCCGCGAGGATCACCCGCTGCTGCCGCCCACCTTGCTCGGTTCCTATCGTGTCCTAAGCCAGGGCTTAATCGCCGGTCTGCGTGCTCTGGGCGTAGCGGCCGAAATGTCGTTGCCGGGAGCGGCCTTTGGGCAAACGGCCCGGCTGCCGAAAAACGGCGCCTGTTTTGACGCGCCTTCTTTCTATGAAATTACCGTTCAGCGCAAGAAACTGCTTGGCAGTGCCCAGGTGCGCAAAGAAGGGGTACTGCTGCAGCATGGGTCGCTGCTCTTTGATTTTGATCCGGCCGCGCTCACTAGTCTCTTAAAGTTTCCTGATGCTGGCGAACGGGAGCGATGCACAAAAGTGTTGCAGGCCAAAGCAACATCATTGCGCCATATCCTGGGAACCGTGCCGGACGCTACGGCCGTGGCCCGCATCATGGCTGCTGAGTTCGGTCGGGCGCTCGGGATTACGCTGGCCGAAGGACGGCTGACGGCTGAGGAAGAAGCGCTGGCGGCCCGACTGGCAGCCGAAAAATTCGGCGCCGACAGTTGGAACTTTAGTAAATAAAGGCCAGATTAGGGCGTACCTGCTTGACCGGGTGCGCCCTTTGGCGTTACGATAAACTTTGGCCGTTTTGGTCGGTCGCAGTCTTCTTGTTTATTTTGGGTATAATACTGCGGAAGAGCTACCAGTGAAGCAAGGAGGAGTCCATGGCGAAACCTGTGTATGTGATCGGACATCGTATTCCTGACACCGATTCCATCTGCTCCGCCATTGGCTATGCCCATTTGAAGCAGGCCCTCGGCGAACATGCCGTACCGGCCAGAGCGGGCAAGATCAATGCGGAGACGAAGTTTGTCCTGGAATATTTCGGCGTTAAGGCGCCGGAGCTGATTAATGACTTTTATCCCCGCGTCAAAGATATCATGACCGACCGCGTGGTGACGGTCCGCCCCCAAAGCACTGTGCGCGAGCTGGGCCAACTAATGAAGCAGCATAATGTCAAATCTGTCCCCGTGACAGAAAGTGACGGCGCCCTGGTCGGTATCGTCACGGTCGGCGATTTGGCGAAACGCTATTTTGACGAACTGGAAATGCAGGATTTATCCGAGGCAGGCGTAGACTATGCCAGCGTGCTCAGGGCGCTGGACGGCCGGCTGGTCTGCGGTCAAAAGCTCGAATGGCCGGTAACTGGCAAAGTGCGGATTGCGGGGGCGCGGACGCAGACGATGGCCCAATTGGTAGAACCGGGCGACATTGTGCTGGTAGGCGACCGGAATAAGGCTCAACTAGTCTCCATAGAACAAGGCATCGCCTGCCTGGTGGTAACCGGCGGCGCCGCGGTTACGGACGCGGTAGAGCAGGCCGCCCGTAGCCGGGGCGTGATTATTATCAGCACTGCTTATGATACTTACACTTGTGCCCGGTTAATCAACCAGAGCATTCCGGTGCGCATGATAATGCAGACCAAGGTTGTCGCGTTTAAGCCTACCGACTTAGTAGCCGATATCAAAAGCGTCATCGTGGCCACCAATCACCGTAATTATCCGGTAGTGGAAAACGGACGCCTTATCGGACTGATCAACCGGGACCGCCTGATTGTGCCCGAACGGGAAAAGGTCATCCTGGTAGACCACAATGAGCCGGGCCAGGCGGCAGAGGGCATTGAAGAAACCCAGATCGTTGAGATTATTGACCATCATCGCCTGGGCGGGCTGGAAACAAGTGAGCCTATTTTCATCCGCCACGAGCCGGTAGGAGCGACGGCCACCATCGTGGCCAACATGTACTGGCACCGCCATATCGATCTTCCGCCACAAATTGCCGGACTGCTGCTGGCCGCCATTCTTTCCGACACGCTGCTGTTTAAATCGCCGACGGCTACGTCCAAGGACCGGGAGACAGCCGAGAAGCTGGCGATTGTGGCCGGGCTGGATATTCAGGAGTTTGGCCGGGCAGTCCTGAAGGCGGGTTCAAGTATTGCCGGCTTATCCCCGGCCGAGTTGGTCCAGAGCGACCTCAAGGAATTTTTGATTGGCGAATACCGGGTCGCGATCGCCCAGGTTTCGGTGATGGAACCAGCCGAGCTGCTCGGCTTAAAGGGCGAACTGCTGCAGGCGATGCAGTCGCTACGGACCAAAGAAACCTACGACTTGGTGCTGCTCATGATCACCGACATCTTAAGCGAAGCCACCCATCTTGTCTTTGTGGGCCAGCCGGCGGCATTGGTCAGCCAGGCTTTTGGCCAGCCGGCCCGCGAAGGGGTACTTTATCTGCCCGGCGTCATGTCCCGGAAAAAACAGGTTGTGCCGCCCCTGGTCGAGGCGGCGCGCGCAAAAGTTGGCGCCCCGTAAGGGTTCGCCGCTTTTTTGTCCTGACGGAAACCCCAAAATCGACAGGAAAACCGCGCTTTGTGGAGAAAATATTTATATTTATGTTTATGTTTATGGATAATGTTGCCTGATAACCGGGAGGAAAAATGCGAAACCTATTCGATAGATTGAACGAGAAGCAGTTAGAAGCCGTCACCCATATTAACGGGCCGCTTTTGGTGCTGGCCGGAGCGGGGTCAGGCAAGACGCGGGTCTTGACTTGCCGCATAGCCTATCTGCTTGAACAAGGTGTACGGCCGTATAATATTTTGGCGATTACCTTTACCAATAAGGCGGCCGCCGAGATGCGCGAGCGGGTCAACGCGATGGTGGGCATACAGGCCAAGGAAGTGTGGCTGAGCACTTTTCACGCCTTCTGCGCCCGTTTTTTGCGCATGGAAATCGAGCATTTGGCAGGGTTTAGCCGCAATTTTGTCATTTATGATGCGTCTGATGCCTTAGCCTTGGTAAAAAGCTGCCTGAAAGAACTCAACCTGGACGAAAAACATTTTCCGCCCTCCGGTTTGCAGGCCGCTATTTCCAATGCCAAGAACGCTCTGCAGGACGCTACAGACTTTGCCGTGCAGGCGGATAATTTTTATGGGCAAAAAGTAGCCGAGGTCTATCGCCTCTATCAGCAGAAACTGCAGCAAAACAATGCGGTTGACTTTGACGACCTGCTGCTATTGGCCGTGCGCCTGCTGGAACGAAATGAGGAGGTACGCCGCCGCTACCAGGATAAATTTCAGTATATCCTGATTGATGAGTACCAGGACACTAACCGGGCGCAGTATCTGCTCGCCCGCCTTTTGGCCGCCAAACACCGCAACATCTGCGTGGTTGGCGACGCCGACCAAAGCATTTACGCCTGGCGGGGGGCCGATATTCGCAACATCCTCGACTTTGAAGCCGATTATCCCGATGCCAAAGTTATCAAATTAGAGCAAAATTACCGTTCAACCCAGACCATTCTCGCCGCCGCCAATGCCGTTATTGAAAACAACATCGGCCGCAAACCCAAGGCGCTGTGGACGGAAAATCCCCGCGGCGAGCCGATAACCCATTACCTGGCCTTTGATGAGCGGGACGAAGCCCGGTTTATCGCTGACACCATTGCCAAGCTCCATGTGGTGTACCGGGCGTCGTACGGCCATATGGCTGTCTTGTACCGCACCAACGCCCAGTCGCGCGTCATCGAGGAAGCCTTGATGAAAAACGGCATTCCCTACACCATCGTTGGCGGCGTCAAGTTTTATGACCGCAAAGAAATCAAGGATATTCTGGCATATTTGCGCGTTATCCTGAACCCGGCCGACACAGTCAGCCTGCTGCGCATCATCAATGTGCCGCGGCGGGGCATTGGCGATACAACGATTGCCCGTCTGACCGATTATGCCGTGCAAAACGGGATTTCCCTGTTTGACGTGGTGTCCAATCCCGACATGGTGCCCGATTTGACGGCCCGGGCCAAGCGGCCGCTCGAAAATCTCGCCGAACTGATTTTTAACTTGATTGCCGTTAAAGACCAGTTGCCGGTAGCTGACTTAATTGAACAAGTGATGCAGGATTCGGGCTATCTGGCCGAACTGGAAAAAGAGCAGACGCCGCAGGCCGAAGGGCGTATCGAGAACCTGCGGGAGCTATTGTCTGTTGCCAAAGAATTTGCCACGACGGCCGCCGAAGACACCCTGGAAAACTTCCTGGCCCATGTGGCGTTGGTGTCCGATATTGATACGGCAGAACTGGCGGACGAGCGGGTAACGCTGATGACCCTCCATTCGGCCAAGGGACTGGAATTCCCTTATGTTTTTCTGGCCGGCATGGAAGAAGGGATTTTTCCGCACAGCCGCACCCTAATGGACGAAGAAGAGATCGAGGAAGAGCGGCGGCTATGCTATGTAGGCATCACGCGGGCTGAGCGCAAACTGTACCTAACCAATGCCCGACTGCGCACGATCTATGGCAACACGGTCATGTACCCCCCGTCCCGCTTCTTGGCCGAAATTCCGGAAGAACTATTCGAGCGGCATGGTGGCCCTTCGCGGCAGGCTACCGCCAGTGCAGTTACCAGGCCTATGGCGTCGGCGCCTTTTCGCCCGGCGCCGGGTAGTCCGGCAGCCACTGCCACTAGCCGCCCAGCCGCGCGGGAATGGCGGATAGGGGATAAAGCCCAGCACGCCAAGTGGGGAGTGGGGACGGTTGTGGCCGTGCGAGGCAGTGGTGACAACCAGGAAGTGCATGTTGCATTCCCCGGGCAGGGAGTGAAGCAATTGATGGTTAAATTCGCCCCCCTGACGAAAGTTGAGTAACGGAGGACTGAGTATGCAAGCGGCTATTCCCGCCACGCTGGAACAAGCCGCCCGCGAGGCTGAAGAGCTGCGGCGGCAGATCCATTATCACAATCACCGGTATTATGTGCTTGACGCACCGGAAATCAGCGATGCCGAGTTTGATGCGCTGATGCGGCGGCTGATCGCCATCGAGCAGGTCTATCCGTCGCTTATCACGCCGGATTCGCCTACCCAGCGCGTGGGCGGCGCACCGGCCGAAGGCTTTGACCGGACTCTTCACCTGACGCCGATGCTCAGTTTGGCGAACGCTTTTTCCGCTGAAGACCTGCGGGCTTTTGACAACCGGGTCCGGAGCGGACTGGGAACAGATAGGGTGGAGTATGTCGTTGAATTAAAAATCGACGGGCTGGCGGTCAACCTTGTGTACGAAGCCGGCCGCCTGGTGCGGGGAGCAACCCGCGGCGACGGGCAGTACGGCGAAGACGTGACGGCCAATGTTCGCACCATCCGGTCCGTGCCGCTGGTATTGCCGATTGCTAATCCGCCGGCCTTACTGGAAGTGCGCGGCGAGGTCTATATGCCCCGGCGGGAATTTGACCGCCTGAATGATGAGCGGCAGGCGGCCGGCGAGGCGCTCTTTGCCAACCCGCGCAACGCGGCGGCCGGTTCGCTTCGCCAGCTGGACCCGCGCGTTACGGCCCGGCGGGCGCTCGATATTTTTGTCTACGCTACCGGCCGGCGCGAAGGTCTTGAGGCGGATACTCATGCCCAAACGCTGGAAGCGTTAGCGGCACTTGGGTTTAAGGTCAATCCCTATTACCGCGTTTTCGGCAGCATTGAGGAAGTAATCGACTACTGTCACAGCTGGAGCGAGCGGCGGGTCGACCTGCCCTATGATATTGACGGTTTGGTCATTAAACTGAACAGTCTGGCCGGCCAGGCGCGGCTCGGGGCAACGGCCAAAGACCCGCGCTGGGCCATTGCTTTCAAATTCCCGGCCGAGCAGGCGACAACCATTGTGGAGGACATCTTTGTCCGGGTAGGTCGCACCGGCGTACTGACGCCGACAGCCCAGCTCAGGCCGGTGCGGTTGGCCGGCTCGACGGTAAGCCGGGCGACGCTCCATAACGAAGACTATATCCGCGACAAAGACATCCGTATTGGCGACACCGTCATAATTCACAAGGCCGGCGAGGTCATTCCCGAAGTGGTTTCGGTAGTGGCCTCACGGCGCACCGGCAGGGAGCGGCCCTTTGTCATGCCTGACCGCTGTCCCGAATGCGGCGGCCCTGTTGTTCGCGAGCAGGGTGAAGCGGCGCACAAGTGCGTCAATTCGGCCTGTCCGGCCATGCTGCGCGAGGGTCTCATCCATTTTGTCTCTCGCGACGCGATGAATATCGAAGGGCTGGGGCCGGCCGTCATTGGCAGCCTGCTGGATGCCGGCCTGGTCCGCGATGCCGCCGACCTATATGCCCTCCGCCTTGATGATCTGACAAAACTTGACCGTATGGGGCCTAAGTCGGCGCAAAACCTGCTCCAGGCCATCGAAGCCAGCAAGGAGGCGGGCCTCGCCCGCCTGCTCTTTGCCCTGGGAATCCGTTTTGTCGGTGCCAAGGCCGCCAGCACGCTGGCCCGCCACTTTGGCAGCATCCATGCCTTGGAAAAAGCTACGGCTACGGAACTGATGGCGCTGGAGGAAATCGGCCCCAGGATTGCCGAAAGCGTCGCTGCTTATTTTGCCGACCCGCAGAACATTGCCCTGGTACGCAAACTGGAAGCGGCCGGAGTGAAAGTGACGGAAGAGCGGCCTGCGGCTGACCGGCAGACGCTGGCCGGTATCACTTTTGTCCTCACCGGGACGCTCGCGACCATGACCCGGGCCGAGGCGACGGAGCTCATCGAGAGCCGGGGCGGCAAGGTTTCCTCTTCGGTCAGCAAAAAGACCAATTATGTTGTCGCCGGCGAGGAAGCAGGCAGCAAGCTGGCTAAGGCCCGCGAGCTAGGCATTCCCGTCTTGACCGAAGACGAATTCAAAAAGCTGGTGGGCGACGCCTAATCACCAGTTTTCACTAAATTTGGACAGGTATGGTATAATATAAACTATGCGAACTTTTGCGATTGGATGGTGAAGGAAATGAAAATTACGCGCACAGACGTTGAGCAGGTGGCGCTGTTATCCCGCCTGGAAATCAGCGACCAGGAAGCCGAGCGTTTTACGCAGCAGCTCAACGCGATCTTGGAATACATGGATGTGCTGAATAAAGTGGATACGGAGGGCATTGAGCCGACCGCTCACGTCTTGCCCCTGAAAAACGTGCTGCGCGAGGACCGGGTCCAGCCGTCCCTGGACCGCCGCCTTGCTCTGAGCAACGCCCCGGAAGAGGAAGAGGGCTACTTCAAGGTGCCCAAAATTTTGGAAGGTTAGGGGGAGTACCGTGAAACTGTATCAATATACTGCGCATGCGCTGCACGAAAAACTGCTAAAGAAAGAAGTGTCGGCCCGCGAAATTGCCGAAGCCGTTTTCGGTCGCATCGATGCGGTTGAGGGCGAAGTTCGGGCCTATATTACCCAGACGCGCGAGCAGGCCTTGGACCAGGCGCAAAAAGTGGACGAAAAAATTCGCCGGGGCGAAAAGATTAGCCCCCTTGCCGGCCTTCCCGGCGCCATAAAGGACAATATTTGCACGAAAGGCGTAAAAACGACCTGCGGCTCTAAAATATTGGCCAACTTTATCCCCCCCTACGACGCTACCGTTATGGTTAAACTAGCCGCCAACGATGCCGTTATCGCCGGCAAAACCAATATGGACGAGTTTGCCATGGGCAGTTCGACGGAAAACTCCGCCTTTTTCCCTTCCCGCAATCCATGGGATACGGCGGCTGTTCCTGGCGGCTCGAGCGGCGGGTCGGCGGCGGCCGTAGCCGCCGGTGAAGCTATTTGGGCGCTGGGTTCGGACACGGGTGGTTCGATCCGCCAGCCCGCTGCTTACTGCGGGGTAGTCGGCCTCAAACCCACCTATGGCCTGGTGTCCCGGTTTGGCCTGGTGGCTTACGCCTCATCGCTCGACCAAATCGGTCCCATCACCCGGGATGTTACTGACTGCGCGCTGGTGTTAAGCGTTATCGCCGGTCATGATGCCCATGACTCCACATCTATCCGGACGGAAATACCTGACTATACCAAGGCGCTCGTTCCCGACGTTAAAGGCCTGAAAATCGGCCTGCCGAAGGAATATTTCGTCGCCGGCCTGGACAGCGCCGTCGAACAGGCCGTGCGCCGGGCCGTCGACCAGTTCCGGGCGATGGGCGCGGAAATCGTGGAAGTTTCCATGCCCCATACCGAGTATGCCTTATCCGTTTACTACCTGATTGCCCCGGCCGAGGCCAGCTCCAACCTGGCTCGTTATGACGGCGTGGGCTACGGTTATCGCGGTGAAGGCAACGACATCGTCTCCATGTATAAACGGACCCGCAGTGAAGGGTTTGGCGCCGAAGTCAAGCGGCGGATTATGCTGGGTACCTATGCCCTCAGTTCGGGGTATTATGACGCTTACTACAATAAGGCCCTAAAAGTGCGTACGCTCGTCAAGCGGGATTTCGACCGGGCCTTTGAACAAGTTGATGTGCTGATCACGCCGACGGCGCCGACTCCGGCGTTTAAAGCGGGGGAAAAAGTCAATGACCCGCTGGCCATGTACTTGCAGGACATTTTCACCATCCCGGTCAACCTGGCCGGCGTGCCGGCCATTTCGCTGCCCTGCGGTTTTGCCGGCAACATGCCCATTGGCCTGCAGCTCATCGGCAAGCCATTGGGCGAAGCGACCATTTTGCGCGCCGCTTATGCCTTTGAGCAGAACAATGATTACCACAAGCGCTTGGCGCCGCTGGGGGAGGTTTAAACCATGGATTACGAAATTGTCATTGGCCTGGAAGTTCATACCGAACTCAAAACCAATTCCAAAATCTTTTGCGGTTGCAGCACGAAATTCGGCGCCGAGCAGAATACCAATGTCTGCCCGGTCTGTCTCGGTCTCCCGGGGGTGCTGCCGGTCCTCAACCAAAAAGTACTGGAGTTCGCGATCCGCACCGGTTTGGCGCTAAATTGCCAAATCCTGCCGTTTAGCAAGTTTGACCGTAAAAATTACTATTATCCCGACCTGCCGAAAAACTATCAGATTTCCCAATATGACTTGCCTATCGCTGTCAACGGCTACCTGGACATCGAGGTGAATGGCGAAGTTAAGCGCATCGGTATTACCCGTGTACATATGGAGGAAGATGCCGGCAAGCTGGTTCATGCCGGCACCATTGCTACCGCCGATTATGCGCTGGTCGATTATAACCGTACCGGTGTCCCCTTGCTGGAAATTGTTTCCGAACCTGATATCCGCTCGCCGGAAGAGGCAAAAGCCTATCTGGAGAAACTAAAGGCCATCCTGCAGTACATCGACGTATCGGACTGCAAGATGGAAGAAGGAAGCCTCCGCTGCGATGCCAACATCTCTCTCCGGCCGCGAGGGTCCACCCAATTTGGTACCAAAACGGAAATCAAAAACCTCAATTCGTTCCGGGCGGTCCAGCGGGGGCTGGAGTATGAGGCGGCCCGGCAGGCCCAAATCCTGGATGAAGGGGGGACAATCGTCCAGGAGACCCGTTCCTGGGATGAGACAAAGGGGATTACCCTGTCCCTCCGCAGCAAGGAGCAGGCCCATGACTACCGGTACTTTCCCGACCCTGACCTGGTGCCGGTCGTGGTTGACCCCGAGTGGGTGGAAGAAATTCGCCGCGGTCTGCCCGAGCTGCCCGATGCGCGCAAGAAGCGCCTGATGGACAGCTACGGCCTTTCTGCCTATGACGCCGAGATTATTACTGCCAGCCGGGCCATGGCCGACTATTTCGATAAGGTAGTGGCCCATGAGGTAGACCCTAAGGCCGCTGCCAACTGGCTGATGGGCGAAGTGGCCAAGCACCTCAATGCCCAGAACATAGATATTGCCGATTGCCCGATCAAGCCGCAGGATTTGGCCGGAATGTTAAAATTGATCGATAAGGGTACGATTTCGGGCAAGATTGCCAAGACGGTATTCGAGGAGATGTGGACCAGCGGCAAGGACGCCGAGGCCATTGTGAAAGAGAAGGGCTTAGTTCAGATTACCGACGAGGGCGCCATCGTCGCCGTGGTCGAAGCCGTTATCGCCGCCAATCCGCAGTCGGTGGCCGACTACAAGGCGGGCAAGGAACGGGCGCTCGGCTTCTTGGTCGGACAAGTAATGAAACAGACAAAAGGCCGGGCCAATCCCGAATTGGTGAACAAATTGTTGCGCGAACGGCTGTAAGACGTTGGCTTTTGTTCCATCCATACTTGCACAATATACTAATTTTCCCAACAGGAGCGTCGATATGGCGCTCCTGTTTTTGTGCATGAAAGCAAGGATGCCCGCGCATAATGGTACTGTTACGCTAAAAAAAGAGGGAATGTTATGTTGCCGGAGCAGGTGCCATGGGGCTTAAAAGAGGTGCTGCTTGTCCATGTTTTGCGGCTGGTGTTCGGGCTAATCCTTGTACGGGGAGTATTTCCGCTGGTTTTTGCCGCCAGTCCGTTAGTTATTGAAATAACCGACCGATTGTTGGTGTTGGCCCTGATCGGTCTGGTTATTCACCGCCATGGTGCTAAGTGGCGCGATTGGGGCGTTTCCTTCCGGCACGGCGTGCAAAATGGCCTGCGTGGGCTGGCCGGTGGCGCCGTTTTGCTCGGCGCCAGTCTTTACAGCGAGCGCCTCTATGTTTCGGTTTTTTTTACCAGTCCGGTGCAGCACCCTTTGGTCGCGCAGGTGCAAAACGCCGCCACGTGGCGTGACTTGGCCGTCCCGCTGTTTTTGGCCGCACTGGCGGCGCCGGTCATGGAAGAAGGTTTATACCGGCTGCTGACCTTTCCGGCGTTAAAGGCCCGCTTCGGCTTATGGGGCGGAGCACTCGGCAGCGCCGCCATTTTTGCCCTCTTTCACTTCAATGTTTACTGGTTGGCGGAGATGATGGTTGTCGGCGCCGGGTTGGCCTTGTTGTATTACTGGACAGGGTCGCTAATCAGCGCCGTTGTTGCCCACTCCTTCATCAATACCAGTAAAATCCTGATGCTGTATTTCGGGATCCCACTAATATGACGAGGTGAAAACTATGCCGTCGTGCAAAAGATGTGGAAATCAGCGCCTGTTTGGCGCCAGCAAAGTCCAGTCGGTTGTACCCTATACCAACGGCCCTGTTTCGGGACTTATTGGCCATTTTCATGCCACCGGCGATATGGAAACCATTACCAGTATGGGTGTCGACAAAGAAATTACGACGTTGGCGTTTCGACGGCCGGAAGACTATTTCGACCTGTGTTTGGTGTGCGGCAGCTCAGAACTACAGTGGTAATAGCTAAGAGGAATTTGCATAGAATAGTACGAAATCTTTTTATAAATGCTGAGTGAGAAGGGATGATTTAATTGACCAAATGGCAGGAACTTCCGGTAGAAAAACTCCGTTTTCACTGCGACGAGAGTTTGTTTAACTTTGAAACTACCGAAACCGTCCCGCCGCTGGATGTGATGATTGGTCAGGAACGGGCTGTCAAAGCCGTTGAGTTTGGCCTTTTCACGAAAAATCCGGGCTATAATATTTATATTTCCGGCTTAGCGGGAACCGGCAAAATTACTTATGCCAAGGCCGCAGTGCGCAAGGTTGCGAGCGATGAGCCGGTCCCTGACGATTGGTGCTATGTCAATAATTTCGAAAACCCCAGTCAGCCGCTTGCCCTTACCCTGCCGGCCGGCTTAGGGCGGGGCTTCTGCCAGGACATGCAGGAACTGGTCGATAATCTGAAAAGCGGCATTTCCAAGATGTTTAGCAGCGACGATTACGAACAGGCGAAAACAAATATCGTCAAAAAATTCCAAGCCCGCAGCGCCGAAATTATGGAGACCTTTGCCAATGAGGCCAAGCAGCACGGTATCCTGCCGCAATGGACCACTACCGGTTTTGCCGGGGTACCCATCGCCGAAGACGGGCGACCGATAACGCCGGAGGAATATCAACAACTGGACAAAAATAAACGCGAAGAAATTGAAAAACAGCTCATGGCCGTTCATGAAAAGGCTATGGAGGCCATGCGGCTGGTACAGCAGGTGGAACGCGAAGCCCGCGAAGAACTGAAAGATTTGGACGCCAAGGCGGGCCTCTTTGCCGCCGGCCATTTGATTGACGAGCTGAAAGAAAAGTACAAGGCCTACGATAAGGTGGTTCGTTATCTTGAGGCCGTCAAACAGGATGTCGTAAAAAACATTAACGACTTTAAACCGACGGCCGCCGAAGACGAAAATAATCCCTTTCTGCTGTTTAAGCGTAATATCCATGATGCCAAAGACAAATATCGGGTCAACCTGCTTGTCGATAACCGCGACATCGACGGCGCCCCGGTGGTTGTCGAGACCAACCCGACGTATTACAACCTCGTCGGCCGGGTCGAGTATGAAACACGCATGGGTGTTGTCAGTACCGATTTCACCATGATTAAGTCGGGTGCGCTGCACCGGGCCAACGGCGGCTACCTAATCCTTAACGTTCGGGACGTATTGGCCAATATCGGCGCATGGGAAGCCTTGAAGCGGGTGTTGAAGACCAAGAAGATCATAATCGAAAACTTGGGGGAGCAGTACGGCGCCATTGCCATGGCTTCGCTTAAACCGCAGCCTATCCCGGTCAATGTGAAGGTTATTCTCATCGGCAACCCGATTCTTTATCACCTACTATACGCTTACGATGAGGACTTTCGTAAACTCTTTAAAGTATATGCCGACTTCGATGTGGAAATGGACAACACGCCGGTAAACATCCAAAAACTTGCCGGCTTTATTGCCAGCACCGTGCGGCGGGAAAATCTAAAGGATTTTGACCGGGCGGCGGTCGCCAGGGTGGTAGAATACTCAACGCGGTTGGCCGGCAGCCAAACCAAACTTACGACCCGGTTCAGCGAAATCGTGGAACTATTATGCGAGGCTGACGTCTGGGCCACCCAGGACAATAGCCCGATTGTTACGGCGCAGCACATCGAGCGCGCCATTGAGGAAAAACGGCGGCGGTTCAACAAGTACGAAGAGAAACTGCAGGAGATGTTCGCCGAGGGTAAGCTGCTGATCGACACCGACGGGGAAAAAGTCGGCCAAGTTAACGGCTTGGCGGTGCTAGCTATCGGCGAATACATATTTGGCAAGCCGTCACGCATCACGGCCAATACCTATCTTGGCAAGAGCGGTGTGGTCAACATCGAACGCGAGACCAAGATGAGCGGGACCAGTCACAGCAAAGGTGTACTGATTTTAAGCGGTTATCTCGGCCAGAAATATGCGCAGCGGCAGCCGCTGACCTTGACGGCCAGTCTAACGTTTGAGCAGCTTTATGACGGGGTGGACGGTGACAGCGCTTCCAGTACCGAGCTGTATGCCATCTTGTCCAGTCTGTCTGGGCTGCCGATCAAGCAGTATATTGCCGTTACCGGCTCGGTGAACCAGAAGGGCGAGATCCAGCCGATCGGCGGGGCGACCCAAAAAATTGAAGGCTTTTTTGCCGTGTGCAAGATTAAGGGTTTGACCGGCCAGCAGGGTGTGATGATCCCTTACCAAAATATAAACAATCTCACGCTTTCCGACGAAGTGGTTGCGGCCGTACGGGAAGGTAAATTCCATATTTACCCGGTGCGGACCATTGATGAGGGGATTGAAATTCTCACCGGTGTGCCGGCCGGACAGCTGCAGCCTGACGGCACTTATCCGCCGGGCACCGTCCACTATCTTGTCAGCAAAAAATTAGAGGAATATACCCAGACACTTGTTAAATTGGGGAAGAGTGCCGAAGCCGGGCAAGATGGAGCCGAAAAAAACGAAACCTAAGATAAAAAATAATATAACCGCAGAGTGAGTGGCAAAAGCTATTGACGCCACCCGCTCTGCGGTTTAATCTGTTTGTAGCACAGAAAGGAATGGGTAGAGATGACCAAGACAGTTATTCCTGTACAAAAAGGAAAAAGCTATAAAGTTGAAGTTACCGGCCTCGGTCATAGTGGCGAAGGGGTGGGGCGGTACGAAGGTTTTACCGTGTTCGTCCCGGGGGCGTTGCCCGGCGAAACCGTTGTTGCGGCTATTACCGAAGTCAAAAAAAATTACGCCAAGGGCAAGCTGAGCAAAGTGCTAACGCCGTCGCCTGACCGGGTAGAGCCCTTATGCTCCCTCTTTCACCGCTGCGGCGGCTGTCAGCTCCAGCATCTAAGTTACGCGGCGCAGCTCACCGTTAAGCACAGGCAGGTCGTCGATGCCATTATGCGTATCGGCAAACTGGACGGTGTCGTGGTCCATCCCACCCTACCGGCGCCGAATCCATGGTATTACCGCAATAAAATGCAATTTCCGGTGGGGCTTGCCGACAACCGGGCAGTGGTGGGCTGTTATGCCCAGGGGACGCATACAATTGTCGACACTGAGCACTGCTATATCCAGCATCAGACGAACAATATCATCGCTGCCGTCGTGCGCGACGTCGTGAACAAGCTGGGCATTGCCACCTATGACGAACAGACAGGAAAAGGCGTCATCCGCCATATCCTTGGCCGGGTCGGGACGGCTACCGGCGAAGTAATGGCGGTAATTGTCACCGCGACCCGTGAACTGCCGCACCGGGAGCGCCTGATTGCAAAGCTCACCGGGGCGGTGCCGGGGCTGGTCAGTATTGTCCAAAATATCAATCCTAAGCGCACGAATGTCATTCTCGGGGAAGAAACCAAAGTTCTCTGGGGGAAAGAAACCATCACCGACCGGCTGGGCGAGTTTATTTTCCAGATTTCGGCGCGTTCCTTTTTCCAGGTCAATACCGAACAGACCGTCAGGTTATATAACAAAGCGGTGGAGTATGCGGGGCTCACGGGCGCGGAAACGGCGATTGACGCCTACTGCGGCACCGGCACCATCACTTTGTTTCTGGCCAAACGGGCCGCAAAGGTATACGGGATTGAAGTGGTCGAACCGGCGGTGCGGGATGCTTGGCTAAATGCCCGCAGCAACGGCGTGGATAATGTAGACTTCATCGTCGGAGACGCGGTGGACGTTATGCCTAAGTTGTACGCCAACGGCGTTCGTCCCCAGACGATCGTTGTCGACCCGCCCCGCGCCGGCTGTGACCGCCGCGTATTGGAAACATTTGTCCGCATGCAGCCCGACCGCATTGTCTATGTTTCCTGCAATCCCGCATCGCTCGCCCGCGATCTGGCCGTCTTGGCGGAGTACGGCTATGTGACCAGGGAGATTCAGCCAGTCGATATGTTTCCGCAGACCAGCCATGTGGAGTGTGTCACATTGATGTCAAAGGTTGAGAAATAAAAAACTGAAAAGCTTGTAAATAGAGGGTTTCCAGACATTTAGTTTTTCTCGAGGCCGATCTGCTGGATGTGGCAATGTCAGGAAACCCTTATTTTTATTGCTTGGGGGAACATATCAACCGTCGCGAAAATTAATAGTTGAGTTACCAGATTAGATAACCCCCTTTTTTACAGGGGGTCGAGGATGCAGGATGGATGTATAATTTAATCTTCTCGCTCAGCATCCGTATCAAAAATTCTATCAAGTTCCTCGTTTGATGTAATGCCACGAACTTTATTTCTAACAGCTACTTTTGCCATATCAAGTCTATAGAAATGTTCACGACCGTCTAATCCTTTCTTTTGCCGGATAAGTTGAATTCTTCCAAATTTATCCCAATGTTTCTCTGCGAATTTTGCTAGGCCAACTGCCTTGGGATAATTGTCCTTACGGCTGGGGTCGTGTGGTTCTAGAATATCAAAAATGTAACCTTGTGCATCAGCTCTCACTACCACTAAATCAGGAAACATAGAAGTGATAACACCGCCGACCTCATATGGGATTTCAAGTGACCACTTTTTACGATCAAGATTACGTAACCAGCAAACGGCACCGTTTTTTAGTTCTTCTTCAATAACTCCCTTTTCCCATGGGTTTAGTGATGCTTGGAATGTTCCATCCTCAGAACAATAGAGGTGTCGATCAATTTTTATACTGTTATCTGAAACTGAAAAATCGATTGAATCTGGCAATACCCAAGGAATAGCTATTGGTTGAGCGGAAGCATTTATTAATCTTTCATAGATGTTTTTTCGAGCCTCATTTAATCTTGCAATAGAGCGTTTATTATTCTCATATAGACTAATAAATTTCTCTTCTGCAAAGGCGTTTATTCGCTCCATAGCAGCAGTATCACTTGTAAGCACAATGACTTCAATCTTTACTTCAATATGGTCTCGGGTACTGTGGCGAATCCAATACTCCTTATGTAAGCCTTCTCCCAATATCCTTCCAGCTTGTTCAAAATGTCGAGAAATGTCAAATTCGGTAACAGTCATGGTTTGTGTAGCTTCATCAAATGAATAAGCATTTTCTCCATAGTCAAATGTTAGCGTATTAAGAGCAAATCCAGTGATTGAAGCAACTCGACCATCAAAGTCACCACTTACTTTTATGCGAGCAATTTCTTCGTCCATTTTTGATAAAACTGCATTTTTAACGGCTTTTTGTGCTTCCAAATCAATACCATCCATTGTTAATGCTCTAGAAAGCTGTATTAATAACTTAAGCGGTGCTTGCTTGCGGGATGAATCCAGGCGGTATGTAATGAGCTTATCCATTGAATCAAACACATCAGAATAAGCGAGGTTGCGCCCGAGTGTTATAAGCTCTTTATTTGTACCAGTTTCAGTGGGCATAACCGATTCACTATCATGTAGAGCATTAACAACATTTTTTACTGTATCTTTATCAAAGTATGGAAGAAACAGACTTACATTATTAAGTTCAGCATCGGAGGCAATTCTTCTTGCCAAAGGAGTGCGAATCATACGCCCCAAAAGCTGTGCTATGTAGGTATAGTCCTGCGCGCTACGAAATGACATCATTGTTTCAGCACGAGGACAGTCCCAACCTGTGGAAAGGTTCATTTTGAAGAACACAACCTTCACATTTTCTTCGTCTTCGATTCTAGAAGCTTCAATTTGATGAATTTCAACGTCACGCACTTTGATCGTACCATAATCATTAAAGGTATGTACCACTTCACCGGGCAATAACTTGCGTCCCATTGCCTCTTCCAACAAATCGATGCAAATCCCTAAATCGGTACGGGTTATTTCTCGTTCATTACCATCCTCAACTTGGACGACAAGGATAGGGTTTACCATTTTCTCATTTTCACGTTCACAATAAGCTTTCCAGTGAGCACATTTTTTAAGCCAATTTTCGACTGCACCTTTAAACATTGTCATATCGGCACCAAGCGGGATATCCGGGTAATGAATAATGATCCTGTCCTTCAAAAGCCCTGATTCACGTACTTGCTCAGGTGGAACAATAACTTTTTGTACTGTCGAAGTAGTCCCAGCAATTAAGTTATCAAATCTCTGAGGTGTTGCGGTTACGCCGATAACTAAAGGCATAATACAAAGTCCGTCTTCTTCGCTACCTTTGATGAATTTTTGCATGATGGATTGTGCTTTATTTTCTGCTTGAGCAGATGTATAAGTCCCTCTATGTGCTTCATCAATGACCACATAGAACTGTTTGGGAATGCGTTTAGCTGTATTTGTGAGTGTTTCCCAAATTGTATATTGCCTTGTATCGGACTTAGTTGTTAATAACTTGTCAGAACCGAGTTTTTGTGTGTTAATAAAATAAATACGTCCACCCTCCAAATACTCGGTATCAAAGTTTGAATCTACAGTTACTAAGTCCCGTACACGAATTTTGTCTGATTTGCTTTCAATTTTTAATCGCGTTTGCTCGTTAAGTTCCGGCGAATCGGAAAGCCAAACAAACACTGAATTCGGATCGCCGATATTATCTGAACCTCCATATAGGATTTCTTCAAAAAGTGCAGTCATAATTATAGTTTTTCCAGAACCCGTAGGTGCGGAAAACGATATTACCTGAGGGTCTTTTTCGCTCCACATTAAATGAGCTTTATTAATTTTCTCATGCAATTCTGCAAGAGCCGTTTCCTGAAATGGAAATAAAGTAACTCTCATTTATGAATCCCTCCTACTTCCCAACACAAAGTTATCAATGTAATCGCGGTATAGTTGGTATGTATTTTTTATTTTTATGCCATCAGTCATTTCGCGGAAAGCTTCCTCCGAGTTTGTTACAAAATATACCACTTTAATATTATTTTCTTCTGAAATCTTTTTTGCAAACTCGGCATATTTTGTTTCATCAACCAGAACTGCAAATCCGTTTTGAGGAAGAATTAACATATCTGGTTCTTCATCGCTGTTTATTTCTGGCCTCCGGCCGATAGCACCGGATTTTAGCCAAAGCAATGGTAATATTTCGCGGAATTGTTGACCTAGTGATACGCTGTTTTTATCTAAAAAACCTAGTTTAAAATACTCAACATTTGCAGGAAAACCATCGCTCATGGGACGTTTAACTTGCAATGTTACATTCATTGGACCGAGCAAGTTTGATACCTGTGCTTTAATTTCCTTGAAAGTGGCAGCAGATTTTACCACTATATAAAAGTCTGTGATGTGGTCTTGATCTTCTAAAGCTTCCAGCCATTCATTAACAGCATTTACATCAAACAAGATCGTCGCCGAATGTTTATCCGAAACAATGAATTTACTATCTGCTTTGACTAATGATTGTGGTAATTGCGACTTTCCATCCTTACCGCGTAGCAAAGAAACAAGCTGCTTTTTTGCATTAGTTGTTAGTTCCGTAGGATTATCAATAAAGCCCAGCTGATAGAATGAACGCTCTACCTCTTTTGATACTGTTTGGTTTGTGTAATACTCTCCTGATAGGATAGTGCCATCATCACGTTTTCCAAGGATACTATATTTTATCCTAGGCCAAGTAACCGAGCGACATATACCATGTTTTTCCCATTCTAGGTCGCCAGGTTGATATCCTTGTTCGCGTAAAGCTTTTGATTCTGCGTCTGATACTTCGTTATTTGTTACTAAAATACAACGACGGTTACCATTATCCTCTACGTTTAGTAAATTTACCGCATGGAGCGTTGTTCCACTACCAGCAAAAAAGTCGACAATTAAAGCATTTTTCTTTCCTGATACAGCGAATAACAATGCATCATGGACAGCATAGAGTGATTTTGGGTAAGAAAAACCGCCACCAATTATGGTTTTAAGCATATCTGTACCATGGGCTTCTGCATTATATAAAGGATCAGTCCAAACCGTTTTTGGAGGTTCGCTTTCTCTACGTAAAATAATTTCTATTCGATTTCCTCTTTTTTCAATAAACATTCTATCTTTTACTGATTCTACGGTATCACGTCCATATCGCCATTTCTTTTCAATGCCATTCTTATCAATTGGCCAAACATAAATTGTACCATCTGCATTATATTCTACTTGAGCTGTAGGGTGTAACTCTTCATCGAGTAAATCACCAAAACCGATGATGTTATAGTTAGAGTCTAGAATTACTGGATAAAAACATGTTGCACCTTCGTAGCGACCTGAAGTGCTTCCCCAACGTCTTAAATTATATACATCTCCACCAGTATGTTGCTTGCGAAAAATAGTACTTTCTGATGAATATGAAAATATTGCATATTCATGAGTCACAGAAAATTTTTTGCCCTGAGTTCCGCCGGGATTATGCTGAATGGTTATGCAGGTATGAGTTAGGTTTGGAAAAATTTCGTGAAGGAGAATCCATAGATGAGCATATTCATTGTCATCTATTGTAGTAATCAAAACACCATCATCAGCAAGTATTCTTTTTGCTATCTTTAAACGTTTCTGCATCATGGATAGCCATTTACTATGACGCCAATTATCAGTGGAATCAACATAATCATTATTATATTTCCAATCCCGAGCACCGGTATTGTATGGTGGATCTATATAAATGCAGTCTACTTTCTTTGGATATAAATATTCTAATAACTGGAGAGCGTGGTAATTATCTGCTTCAATAATAGTGTGCCATAAATTACTGTCACGTGCATTCTCTACAGCAGCAATTGGCTGAAGCATGGGGAAAATAGGTTCTCCAAATTGAGCAACTGAAACCAACTCCGAAACTGGGATATTTCTAGTATCACCTGTTGTTTTGTTGCGGCAAAGGGCAATATCCTCTTCTATTTTTAACACCGTATACAAATCGTTAATATGACCTGTTTTGAGTGCAACCGTCGAGCCACGTTTTACAGGAACATCATAAAGAGGAGTACATTCAGGAATGTGCTCTTCAAATACAAGACCAAATTTTTTATTTTTTGATAAGCGGGCAAATTCCTGTTCTAATCGATCACGCAAAGAAGTGTCAGGAATTTGACGCAGTAAATCATTTATTGCAGCCATAGTTTTTTCCTCCTATGTTTAATAATCATTAGATTCGTATTTACTCCACGAACGACCAAATAGTTCATTACCATCTGATAATCGCAAGATTGCTGTTTCTTCTAAAATCTTGTGCGCTTTCTCAGTTGTAGAATCAGCTTTATCAAACGCAATGAAAACCTGGCGATTACTGGATTGATAACGTTCCAATATATGTTCTAAGTGTATATCCTCAATACGTTTAAGGATATTGGAGTCGTGGATAAGTGCAGGGATTGGACGTAGTTCAAGTATAGTTAAATCGTATATAACTAGGCTCTTGAAAGCGGTTCCCTCACTTGTGTTTCCGGGTGTTTCAAATATAATTTCCTTTTGAGGAGTTATCTGCAAAAGTGGGGCGATTTCCTGCTGTTCAGTTACTACGTCGTTAATTATTTTCATTCGTAGGTTAATGTTATCTTGTATTTCATGTATTATTTCGGTTTGTTGCAGCAGCAGATCTTTTAATTTCCTCTCCGCTTCAATGCGAGCTTCTTGAAGCTCTTTCTGACGAATTAAATCCGCCGTTTCTTCTTCAAGTCTATCAATTGTTTTAGACACATTAACACACTGTGATAGTATTCTCTCTGACATTTCCTTAGCTAAGCCAGTTTCTTTAATTTTTCTATTAAGGCGATTTATTTCTTTATCATATCGATCAATTATTTGCTGCAAACGCTCAATTTCCTGATTCATCTCTTCGCCTAAAATTTCTCTAATTTTCTCATGAAAATATTCAATCTTTTCAAATGCTGCTATATTAGCATTTGGGAAAAAGTGTAACAATGAATCAAATTCACTTGCGATTTCGGCCTTGCTATCAGCTATATTGCTCGTAATAGCATTAAGCTGCGATTGCAAGCGATTACGTTTGCGAATAAAACTATTCAATTCTTTTTGAATTGCAGTTATTTGTTCGAATGTATGTGTATCAAACCCAAAAACTGCTAATTGCGCTTCTTCGTTGTTTTTCATTAATTTTTGAAGCCTTTTCTTTAAAGACTCGATCATTTTTTGATTGGTTTCGATTTTTTCTATATCCACTCTCTGATGTTGGCGATATTTGAGCTGCGAAAATTTAATCCCAAGTTCTTCTTCCATGCTCTTAATCGCAGATAGAATTTCATAATGCCCAAAAAGTTTTAATAAAAAATCGACTGCCTTTTCATCTTGTTCACGAGGTTTTACAAGTAATGGATACTTTTCTAGCGTATTTTCGCGCCCATAAATGCGGAAAAAACGCTCAGTTATATCTGAAAAAGTAAGAGAGGGGATACCAACTTTATATTCTTGAAATAGAAAGCTACGAAATTCATCAAGTGTCAATTTTGTAATAAAATGTCCGTCCTTATCACTTCGATATACATTTTTAGTATCTTCAGTACTTCTATAAAAATAGTACGGTTGTCCTTCAAACTCGTAAGTGAAATGGATGGTATGTGGGCCTATTTCCTTTTTTATATCATCCGACATGGAGTAGTATCTGTCACCGCCGAATGCATAATCTATAACCCACAGAAATGTTGATTTTCCTATTGCATTAGTACCGCTGGAACTGCCCAAAACCGTGTTTAATCCTTCATTAAGTTTTATCACTTGATGATTTGGAGCAAATTTATCGCATCGTATCTCTTTCAACATAGCGCAGTACCCTCTTTTCCTCAATTAGTTTAATTCTGCCTAATGCAAACAAGCAGTCTAAAGCACTTAGAAAATCAGCCATGTTTTTTTGGCGTGGCATGGTTCGTTCAAATAATTCTTTTGGGGACATATCTTGCTGTGACAATGCTTCTAAAATACCTGGAAAAAGCGCAATAATACTGTTTGAATATGATGTTACTTTATTTGGTAATCTCATCGAACACCTCACACCTTTGCACGAAGTAGGAGATTATTATCTCACAAGCCTCTCTGTATTTACGACCGGTCTTTTCAAATAATGTCTCAACAAGCCTAGCGGTAATATGTCAATGGGCTGAAAATGAAAAAATGGAAAAAATGCTAACAACTTTTGCGATTTTGCTGAAAAAAGGGTACACCAAATAAACCTGCTTTTTAATGTAAAAAAATGCCAATAAAAAGCAGGACAGCAAGGAAGGTTTATAACCAGAAAAAGGTTATTATCCTCTCCCTTCAGGTGGCGTGTACAGCTTCTTGGTCTTTAGTAACATAAAGACCAGCCGCACCAATTTGCGGGCAGTTAAGACGAGAGCACGTTTATGCTGATGCTTCATTGCTTGTGCATATTTGTTTTGGTAAAAAGCATTATATTCGCTGTCATGAAGCCGAACCAGATTAGCAGCTTGTATCAGATAATAGCGCAGATACTTATTGCCAGTGCGCACGCGTTGAGTTTCCTCGCTTTCAAACTCGCCCGACTGATATTGTGACCAGACTAGACCGGCGTATTTGGCGAGGGAATTATGATCTTTAAAGCGAGAGATATCGCCTATTTCGGCAATAATGCCGGCGGCAAACACCGGGCCAATACCTTTGACAGAAGTCAGCGTTTGCGGGATTGACTTCATAATCTTAGCAATCTCTTTATCAAGCTTATCAACTTCTTTCTCCATTGTCTGAATGACACTGAGGATGACAGCCAAAGAGATATTTACAGGATCAGCCAAGAGTTTATCTAAACGGTACGAAGACCGTGCAAGCTTTTGCAGATATGCCGCAAGCTCCTCAGGATTATCAAAGCGGTTTTTCCCTTTCGCCTTCAGAAAGTCAACCAATTCCTCAATAGACATGGTGGCGATCTGTTCCGGCTCTAATTCTTGCAGAACTGCTAAGCATGTTGCGCCAAACAAATTGGAAAAAGGGTTATCCTGACGCAGGCCGCTAAACTTAAGAAAGACCTGGTTAAGGAAGAAAGTTTTGTCGCGAGCGATATTCTGCATGAGAAAAAACCGAGTTCTGGTAAGCCTCTGCAAAGCCTCAAACTGAATGCAAGATGTCAATTGGTGAGGGAGACGGCCAAACCGAAGTTGGTCAGCAATAACCCAGGCATCCAGGCGATCGTTTTTCGGCAAAGTATCATACCCTTTCTTAAAACGAGCGACCTTTCTTGCATTTAGGACAAAGACTTGAGCCTGAAACTCCGATTGCTGCTGGAGCTTAGCGTTTAGAAAGTGAGCTAAATGCCAACCGAGATTCGAAGTTGCTTCCATTCCGACTCGCACGAGTGAACATTGATATTTGCGAGCAACAGTAAGTAGCCGATTTAGCAGCGTTTCGGCACCAAACAAATCGTTTGCAACAGTAAATGCAGCAAGAGCATCTCCGGCATCATTCATGAACTGTACCGAATGAGAGCGGAGGCTCACGTCAATTCCCACCATAAGGCTAGCCATATCCACACCTCCCTTCAAAAAATAATCAGCTACTTTTCAGACCTGGGTGCCCATGGGAACCATCTAAATCAGCCTCGTCATCAGAACTCATGCACAAGAGAACAGACAGTTTGGTTGTTACCCCCAGTTCTCCGGCCGGTGCAACTAGCGGTCAGATAATCAATGATGGACCACGGGTAGCAGGCTTTTCAGAGCAGTATCTAGCAAGATCCGCAAGGAGGGACAGAAATCTCCCGAAAAGTACCTGTCAGTCCCATTGTCCCATGGGCTGGTCTGAAACACAAGTTAGGGATACTGAAAAAAGGCAATAAAAAACCAGCCGAGCCACGAAGAGCGAACAAACTCTGGACGGCCGGTTAGAATCTCACTTCCGGAAATAGTTACACTAAGATGAGCCGTTGCTCTGGGCGAAAAGAATATCGCCAAAGTTTCGTATAACCAATTCGGAGAAACGATATTAAGTTGTCAAACAACAATTTCAACTGTTCGTTCTGACGGGAATTTCAGTTAAATCGGGAGTGGGATTCACAACCTTGTAATCGCGCGCCTTACAGGTTAGATGTGGAACCCGGTTTCCCGATACTGAAAATGCCAGTCAAGAACGTGAACCGGTTCAACAGTTAGTTATTAGATAGCATTTTTAACTGGAAATTCTGCTATCTAATGGGTTTAATACTATTATACGAGGAGGTGAAAACAGTGAGAAAGGTAACAAGGATTGATGGAAACAATGCTCTCCAAGCTTTCAAGCCAAAGGTGAGGGTAGCGGCTTATTGCAGGGTTTCAACAGACAGTGATGAACAAATGGCAAGCCTGGAAGCACAAAAAGACCATTATGAATCCTATATAAAAGCAAATCCTGATTGGGAGTTTGCAGGGATCTACTATGATGAAGGCATATCAGGCACAAAAAAGGAAAACCGAACTGGACTTTTGAGACTGCTTGCAGATTGCGAAAACAAGAAAATTGACTTTATTATAACCAAGTCAGTCAGCAGATTTGCCAGAAACACAACCGACTGCATTGAAATGGTGCGAAAACTTACCGATCTCGGTGTTTTCATCTATTTCGAGAAAGAGAATATAAACACGCAGCGCATGGAAGGCGAATTGGTGCTGACAATTTTGAGCAGCCTTGCAGAAAACGAGTCATTATCCATTGCAGAAAATAGTAAGTGGTCTATCAGGCGTAGGTTCCAAAACGGAACATACAAAATTTCGTACCCTCCCTATGGTTACGATTATGTGGATGGAAAGCTATTTATCAATAAAGAACAGGCTGAAATCGTAAAGCGGATTTTTTCTGAAGCTTTGGCAGGTAAAGGTACACAGAAAATTGCAGATGGGCTAAATTCGGATAAAATCCCAACAAAGAGAGGTTCACACTGGACAGCGACAACTATCCGCGGCATTTTAAGCAATGAAAAATATACTGGGGATGTCCTTCTGCAAAAAACCTATACAGATGAGAATTTTAAGCGGCATTATAATCATGGGGAAAAAGATCAATACATGATAAAAGATCATCATGAAGCCATTATATCTCATGAGGAATTTGAAGCCGCCCAAGAGATATTAAAGCAAAGAGGAAAAGAAAAAGGTGTAATTAAGGGAAGCAGCAAGTATCAAAAACGCTACCCTTTCTCTGGGAAAATCAAATGCGCAGAATGTGGCAGCAATTTTAAGCGTCGAATTCATGGCAGCGGTGACCGTAAATATATTGCATGGTGCTGCACAAAGCACATAAAGGACGCATCAAGCTGCTCCATGAAGTTTGTCAGAGAGGATGCGATCCATCAGGCCTTCGTTGTTATGATTAATAAGCTTATTTTCGGTCATAAATTCATTCTAAGACCATTGCTACAAAGCTTAAAGAAGACAAATTACTCAGATAACATAACAAAGATTCAGGAGATGGAAACAAAAATCAAAGAAAATACAGAGCGAGTTCAGGTGATTATGGGACTTATGGCTAAAGGATACCTGGAACCCGCTCTTTTTAATACACAGAAAAATGAGCTGCTCAAAGAAGCAGCCATATTAAAAGAACAAAAAGAAGCCATAAAACGCGCAATCGATGGGAGCATGACTGCTCTTGTTGAGGTTGAGAAGCTTCTTAAATTTGCAACGAAAGCTGAAAAGCAGATTGATGCATTCGATAGCAGAATATTTGAGGATTTTATTGAAGAAATCATTGTGTTTTCACAAGAAGAAATAGATTTCAAAATGAAATGCGGGTTGAACTTAAGGGAAAGGTTGGTGAAATGATGAGCCATATACCTTTTGGATATACCATTCAAAACGGCAGGGCTGTCGTTAATGAAGAGGAAGCAGTTAAGATTGAGAAACTATTTGAGGCTTATCTTTCCGGGCTTTCTTTAAGCGAAGCGGCTCAAAAAGCGGGCATTAAGCGTTACCACACATCTATTGCAAGAATGCTGACAGATAAACGGTATGTTGAGGATAAATTTTATCCGCCAATTATCAGCAAGGACACATTCGAAAAAGCACAACTGGAAAGACGCAGGCGAGCTGAGACGCTTGGCAGGATTTATGAACATAAAGGAAATGAAAAGAAATGCCTGAATTTTAAGTTTCATGCTTCAATACCAGATAATCTATACGATGATCCATTTCAGCAGGCAGAGTATGCTTATAGTCTTATTAAGAGCGAGGTGATTTTAGATGATAACCAGGAATGTTACGGTAATTCCTGCCCGTAAGCGAATTGGGAATAGTGCAAATGCAGAGGAATTACCTAAGCTTCGGGTAGCAGCTTACTGTCGTGTTTCTACGGACAGCGAGGAGCAGGCAACCAGTTATGAAGCGCAAATCGAGCATTATACAAATTACATTAAAAGCAATCCAGAATGGGAGTTAGCTGGTATATTTGCAGATGAAGGTATTACCGGAACCAACACGAAAAAGCGTGAAGAATTTAACCGGATGATAGAAGAATGCATGCAGGGCAAAATCGATATGATAATTACGAAATCTATCAGCCGGTTTGCAAGAAATACGCTGGACTGCCTAAAGTACATAAGGCAGCTTAAAGAAAAAAATATTCCGGTTTACTTTGAAAAGGAAAATATAAACACATTGGATTCCAAAGGAGAAATCCTGTTGACCATTATGGCATCTTTGGCACAGCAAGAAAGCCAATCGTTAAGCCAGAATGTAAAACTGGGTATTCAATACCGATATCAGCAAGGAAAAATCCATATCAATCACAACCGGTTTCTTGGCTATACAAAGGATAAGGATGGCAATTTAGTTATCGTACCTGAAGAAGCTGAGATCGTCAAACGCATTTACAGAGAATATCTTGAAGGTTCCAGTATGCTACAGATAGCTAGGGGTTTGGAGGCTGACGGAATTCTGACGGGTGCAGGCAATCCCAGATGGCATACCAGCACCATCAACAAGATTTTGAGGAATGAAAAATATATCGGTGATGCGCTATTACAGAAAACCTATACAGTAGATTTTTTATCAAAGAAAAGGGTACCCAATAATGGTATTGTTCCGCAATACTATGTAGAAAACAGTCATGAGCCTATAATCCCGCGTGAAATTTTTATGCAAGTTCAGGAACAGCTTGTCAAAAGAAGATGTGTGCATATAAGTAAGAATGGAAAGAAAAGAAACTATAGCAACAAGCATCCTTTATCACAGATGGTCTTTTGCGGCAACTGTCATGAGATATTCCGCAGGGTTCATTGGAATAACCGAGGAAAGAAATCAATCGTATGGAGATGCATTAGTAGATTGGAAAACACCGGTTTGTTTTGTACCGCTTCCACTATACTTGAAGATACGCTTAAAGAGAAAATTGTAGATGCCATCAATGTAGCGGTCAGCGGAAAAAACTCTTTTCTGGCCATACTGAAAAAGAATATTGAAACCGTATTAAACGAGGATTTGGACGAGAGTACGGCAGATATTGATAAAAGGCTGGAAGAGCTTCAAGCCGAGTTGATCCAATTGGCAAATTCAAAGGAAGCATATGATAATATTGTCAATGAGATTTACCGCTTACGGGACTTAAGGCAAGAAACCCTTTCAAGAAACGCTCTCCGTCAAGATAAGCGGGATCGGATCGCTGAGATGACGGACTTTCTTAATATGCAAACCGGTGGTATTACGGAATTTGATGATAAACTGGTTAGAAAACTAGTTGAAAAAGCAATTGTATATGATGACAGGTTAGTGGTAGAGTTTAAGTCGGGGTTAGAAATAGAAGTAAACCTATAAGCTCGTATTAAGATAGCCGCCAGTAGGGGAAGAGTACTTATACTATTATAAATAACTACAGGAGACATAATTGGATTACCGATTGCGGGAGCAGAAGCAAAATGCGCTGGTTAAAAATGCAGAGCGTGAAGGAAGAAGCAGCGAATAGCTGAAATGACAGACTTCTTGAATGAACAGTCCTATGAGCTGGAGGAATATGATGAGCAACTGGTAAGGCGGCTTATTGAAAAAGTTACGGTATTTGATAATAAGCTGACCGTTGAGTTTAAGTTTGGAGTAGAGATTGATGTATTAATTTAAAATGAACTTGACCGCCGATTGAGGAGAAATACTTCTTGATGGGCGGTTCTTTTCTATTTATACTTGGGGATAATCTAATAAGTGAACTCGTTTCAGCAAGCTGAAACATCGGGGAATCAGATGGAGAGTCTACTCCACCTGATTAAAACCCACCTACGCTGCGCTTAGAGGTGGCGGTCTTGACCGTAAAGCTAAAAGATAAACACACTTGAACAATTACTCATATGTTTTTATTGACAAACGGAGAATTGAGGTTTATAATACATATGAAAGCTTATTCAAGTGTTCAATTGAATGATAAGGAGGTGATATAAATATGGCAAAAAAAATTCAACCAATTGAAAGATGCGACTCTGATGTAATACATGAGGAAATTGTAAATAAAGTGCGAGAAAAAATGCCTCAAGAAGAAACTCTATATGATCTAGCAGAACTATTTAAAGTTTTTGGAGATTCAACAAGAATTAAGATACTCTGGGCATTAGATGAATCAGAGATGTGCGTTTGCGATATTGCATTCTTATTAAATATGACCCAATCAGCAATTTCACATCAGCTAAGAGTCTTAAAGCAGGCTGGACTAGTAAAGAGCAGAAGAGAAGGAAAGATTGTATTCTACTCTCTTGAAGATGAACATGTAAAGCAAATATTTGACCAGGGATTAATTCATATTTCAGAAGAAAGTAAGTAAAGGAGGGTCAGTAATGTTAAAGAAGGAAGTAATTTTAGAAGGTTTAGATTGCGCAAATTGTGCAGCTAAAATTGAAGATGAGGTTAATAAATTAAATGGAGTCAAAGCCTATATGAACTTCATGAACAAGACATTGACTTTAGAAATTGAATCAGAGCAAGAGTATAAGAATATATTACAGCAAGTTAAAACCATAGTGCACAAGCACGAACCGGATGTGGTAGTGAAAGAAAAATCCGTTAACAAGAGCAATAAAAAAGTATTAATACTTGAAGGACTTGACTGTGCGAATTGTGCTGCAAAGATTGAAGCTCAAACACAAAGCCTTGAAGGAGTAAATAGTGCGACCGTTGATTTTGTATCTAAGAAGCTGACAATTGAAGCGGTCGATAAAAAGGAATTTGGTAAAATTCTTGGAGAAGTAACATCCATTGTAAATAAACTTGAGCCGGATGTTAAAATAGTTGATGCAGAGAAGAAAAAGGTGAACAAAAGCATAGTAATGCTTGAAGGACTTGGCTGCGCGAATTGTGCAGCTAAAATGGAAAAAGAAATAAGCGGTCTAGAAGGAGTTGAATTTGCTGCAGTAGATTTTGTTTCGAAGAAACTAACACTGGAAATAAGTCCGAAAGTCAACCGCTCTGAGTTAAATGAGAAGATTGAAGGCATAGTAAAGAAAATAGAGCCAGATGTAAAGGTCATTTTTGAGGAGAATAACTCCAAGACCAAAATAAACGAAAATAACGATGAGGAAGAAGAAGGTGTCAACAAAAAAGAAATCATAAGACTTGTGGTCGGTGGAGCAATATTTGCCGTGGGAATCATCTTTAATTTCCAAAATTGGCTTGAGCTTACCTTGTTTATTATTAGTTATATCATAGTTGGTGGAGAGGTTGTCTTAAGAGCAATAAAAGGTATTGCCCGCGGTCAGGTATTCAGTGAGCATTTTTTGATGAGTATTGCTACCATTGGTGCTTTCTTCGTTGGAGAGTATCCAGAAGGTGTAGCAGTTATGCTGTTCTATCTGGTAGGTGAATTGTTTCAGGATATAGCTGTAGGTCACTCCAGAAAATCAATACGTGCTTTGATGGATATTCGTCCTGACTATGCAAATCTTAAAGTTGGCGATGAGATCAGGAAAGTATCTCCTGAAGAGGTAAACATAGGTGACATCATTATTGTTAAAC
>NZ_FNBU01000008.1:65000-115048 GCF_900102435.1 Sporolituus thermophilus DSM 23256
TCCCAGAACGGGTTTCTTAATAGCCGGAGGCTGGGACCAAATTAAGGAAGTGGAAGTCAAAAGTATCGGTTTGTCCTTTAGGAAGTAAAGTTCTCTAGCTGTAACATAACAGACTTATCAGAAGAAGAGAACCATCGGGAAGGAGGTAGGATTCCCGATGGTTCCTCTTTGTTATTTCACATTATACATACCCTGGCTATTCATGTAGTTGAAAATTCCTTCCCCGTGCTGCTGCTCTTCCTTCTGTATATGGTTTAAGGCTTGCCGGACGCTCGCATCAGTGAATTCAAATATCGCCGTGTTGTAAGCGCCGGAAACATACTTTTCGGTCATTAACATATCGTTACAGAGCATTGCATCGGCTTGACTGGCGGCGGATGAAGCAGTAGGAGACTGCATTTGAGAATTGCCTTGTAGGTTAGATTGTTGCGGCTGCTGGCTTTGTTGTCCTTGGTTCATACTGGGAACATGGCCACTTAAAATCGAGTTGATAGTATTTAAATGTTGCTGCTCTTGCTGTGCGTAAGATTGGAATAACTGCTTCAATCGGGGATCGGTGGCCTGCTGAGCATACTTCTGATACTTTTGAATGCACACTTCTTCATGGGATTTTTGATCTTGCAGCAGCTGCTTTTCCTTTTGGGTCAGTTGTAGCATGAATATGCCCCCCTTTAGTTTTTTATATTTTCCCCCGTCACAACAAAGAACATACATGTATGGAAGATTGAAAGAAAATTCCCAGCATGTCTTAAAAACTCAGTCTGTTCCAGTTAATTGCAGAACCAGTTATTGTGCTTTTATTCTTGCTGGCGCAACAATCTGTCTAAGGTAGCTCTTGTTATGCCTAGCTGCTTTGCTGCCTTGCTCTTGTTTCCGCCACATGTCGCTAAGGCATAAACAGCTAGCTGCCGTTTCATATTTCTAATGTTTTGTGGCAATAAGAACTGTTCTGGTTTTACTGCCGGCATGCCGGTCTTAGCCAATTCCGGAGCGCTATAGCCTGGATTATTGCAATAATCGCTGTTATCGAGAAAGTCGCGCAATATAGCTGATACGTCTTGTGCTTCTTCATATACCAGGCTGATTCTTTCCATAATATTGCGCAATTCCCGGACGTTTCCTGGCCAAGAATATTGCAGCAAAATGTCTTTAGCTGCGGCTGTCAGTTCAATAGGACGCTGACCATACTTATTAGCAAATTCAGCTAAAAAATATTCTGCCAGCGGTATTATGTCTTTCCGTCTCAGACGCAAGGGGGGAATTGACAGACTCAAAACATTTAACCGGTGAAACAGATCCATCCTAAACTGTCCTCGTAAAACCCGCTGTTTTAGCGGCACATTGGTTGCGGCCACTATCCTAATATCTACCGGAAGCCATTTGTCAGCCCCCAGCCGCATAACCTGCCGTTCCTCCAAAACTCGCAGCAGACGGGCTTGCAAGGTAAGTTCCATATCGCCAATTTCGTCCAAAAAGAGGGTGCCCCCATGCGCAAGTTCGATTAGTCCCGGTTTGCCTTCTTTGCGGGCTCCCGTAAAAGCTCCTTCAACATACCCGAAAAGCTCGCTTTCCAAAAGCTGCGTCGGAAGTGCCGAACAGTTAATAGCAACAAACGGGCCCCGGCACCTGCTGCTGGCCTGGTGGATGCTTTGGGCAAACAACTCCTTGCCGCACCCGCTTTCAGCCTCAATCAGCACGGTGCCGTCTGTCCGCGCATAACGTTTGGCTCTTTCGATAACCCGGAGCATCTCCGGATCCCATGCCATAATGTTTTCAAATGAATACTTGGCATATAAACCTTGGGAATACAGCTTTGTACGTATCTTTTGTTCTGTCTGTTGAATGCGTCCAGCTTCCTTAAAAGTTGCTACTACGCCCATAATTTCGCCGTTTATCTCAATGGGAACACGGTTAGTCACTACCATTCCGGAAGGAGTATTTTGCAGTTGTTCGATTTCGGCCTTACCATGCTTTAGGACATCAAGCATCCTGGTATTAGGTATCACCTGTTTGATATTTTTACCAATCACCTGAGTGGTTTTTAGTTTAAAAATACTCTCGGCGCTGGGATTTATGACGGTAATTTTCCCGGTATTGTCTATCGCAATAACTCCATCGTGGATAAAACTTAAAATCGTGCGTAATTGCTCGGCTGACTTTTTCTCCTTGTCCTGGACTTTAATAATTCGCCGGGCTTCCTCGATGGCTTCACAAACAGCTTCATCACCTGACATGATGAGCCTGACCTCGCGAACTTCAAGACGGAGCTTGCTCACAACCAAGGCGTCTCCCACTACTACATCCACAGGTGCTTTCTCCAGTTGCATTTGCAACTGAGCCCGCATGACCTCCCAGTCAGGGCGTTCATTATTTAATGTTAGCATTTCACGTAAAGGTATCCCCAACATCTGGCTTACCGACCTGCAGCCCTCCACAACGTTGCGGTAACCGACGACCCCAATGGTTTTATTTGTACCTATAAACTCGCTGAAAGTCCGTAAAATATCGTAGCCCGTTACCCGCACTTCTACGACAGGAATGCCGATATGATTGCGGATTAAGTTGGCAGTTCCCCCTCTGCTAATGATTACTTGAAACCCTTCATTCAAGGCTTTTTGGGCGCAAACAAGCCCATTTTCCAGCAAACCATAGAATACCGCGACATCAGAATACTTTTCGCCACAGACCTTACGCGCCAATATTGCCAGTTCTGGATACGGTGCAATAAACGCGATTTTGGTCATCCCAATTTCCTCCTGAAATTTGACCTCTGCATTATTTTTGAACATTTTGTACATTTTTTTACAAGTGTTCAAAAATAATGCAGAGTTTTTTTGAAAAATATTCCGCATTTTCTGTTTTGATCCTGCTGGCACGGTTTATGCATATAAACAGTTTAGCGGCAAATTAAGCATTAATTTGCCGCTAAATAATCAATAAAAAAAGGGGGGGTTATCTAAATGAAATTCAATGGATACCGGCGCCCGGACGGAAAGGTAGGGATACGCAACCATGTGCTGGTTATTCCCTCAGTAGTATGTGCTAACCGGGTTGCCCGTGGAATTGCCCAGCAAGTAGCCGGAGCGACGTGGGTGGAACATCAACATGGCTGTACTCAGTTGGGGGCGGACGCTGAACTTACCTTCCGGGTGCTTGTAAGTCATGGCACGCATCCTAACGTATACGGCGTAGTTGTTGTCGGGTTAGGCTGTGAGACCATCCGCGCCCAAGACATTGCCGCAGCCATAAAAAAACAGTGTCCTTACAAACCGGTCCATCTGGTGATAATCCAGGATGAGGGCGGTTCGGTCAAAGCAACTGCCGCCGGTGTTAGCGCTGCACGCGCAATGATTAGCGAGGCGTCATGTTTAGAACGAGAGTTAATTGATGCCGCGGAACTAATTCTGGGTACAGAGTGCGGCGGTTCGGATGCTTGTTCCGGTATATCCGGCAATCCGGCGCTTGGCTATGCCAGCGACCTTTTAATTAACGCCGGAGGTACAGTAGTTCTCGCTGAAACAACTGAAATAATCGGCGCCGAACATATCATAGCATCCCGGGCGGTCAACCCCCAGGTGGCGAAAAAATGTTATGAAGTTATTAAACGTTGTGAAGATTTAGCCAAGAAAATGGGAGTTGATATGCGCGGCGGACAACCTACGCCAGGTAATATCGAAGGCGGTCTTTCTTCTATTGAAGAAAAATCGCTTGGCTGTATCTATAAGGCAGGCTCTAAACCCCTGCAAGAAGTAATCGGATATGCCGAACCAATAACCAAGAAAGGGTTAATTTGGATGGATACCCCTGGTCAGGATATAGAACAAATTACCGGGATGGTGGCTGGCGGCTGTCATCTTGTTGTGTTTACTACCGGAAGGGGTACTTGTTGCGGTTCGCCGATTGCGCCGACAATCAAAGTTTCTACTAATACCCAACTGTTTGAGCGAATGAGCGACAATATTGACTTAGATGCCGGCACCATCATTCTAGGCAGTGAAACAGTCCAAGAGGTAGGACAACGTATTTTCCTTGAGATGCTCAAAGTGGCTTCCGGCAAATTAACAAAGGCAGAAGTTTTAGGGTTCAATGATTTCGCCATCAATCGCATCGGTCCGACAATGTGAGTAAAAGGAGCGGATATTATGGCGCGCGCAATAATCATGAAAGCTATTGACAACGTCTGTACCGTAGTGGAGGCCATAGAACCGCCCACCGCAGTCACCGCTGAAATCGACGGCAAGACTATTACGGTATTGGCGACCGAGCGTATCCCCTTCGGTCACAAAATTGCACTCAAGAGCATCCCTAAGGGACAACCGATTATTAAATACGGCGAAACTATTGGTTTAGCCACGAAAGATATTCAACCCGGCCAACATGTCCATGTCCACAATCTCGAGAGCTGTCGGGGACGTGGCGATAAATTGACAAAATAAAAAACTGATCTAAGCTATAGAAATTATCGCCATCCGATAGGACGGCGGAAAAAGTAAAAGTAATTTAAAAAGGAGGAGCATTATGCAAATCAAAAAAACCATCGAACGGGTTCCTGGCGGCATGATGATTATTCCCCTTTTACTTGGAGCATTAATAAATACCTTTTTCCCCAATCTTGGTAAAACGCTCGGGTCTTTTACCAATGCCTGGATGACTGGGGCTTTACCGATCTTGTCGGTATTCTTTGTCTGCATCGGCGCTACTATTGACCTTAAGGCTACGCCGTATATCCTAAAAAAAGGCGGGGCTTTGCTTGGTGCCAAACTTGTCTGCGGAGCAGCATTAGGAATTTTGGCTGCCCAGTTTATTCCTCCCACCGGTATCCAGTCCGGTTTCTTTGCTGGGCTCTCCGTTCTGGCTATCGTCGCTGCTATGAATGACACCAACGGCGGTTTATATATGGCTCTGATCAGCCAGTTCGGCCGCAAAGAAGAAGCTGCCGCTTATTCTCTTATGAGTCTGGAATCAGGCCCGTTCTTTACCATGGTTACCCTTGGAGTTGCTGGTCTGGCCGACTTTCCCCTGCCTGCTTTCATAGGAACGATTTTACCGCTTGTTATCGGCATGGTTCTCGGCAATCTAGACCGTGATATGCGCGAGTTTCTTTCCAGAGCTGTTCCGGTCATGATCCCCTTTTTCGCGTTTGCCCTTGGCAATACCCTGAACTTTATGAATGTTTGGAAGGCTGGCCTGCTTGGAATACTAATGGGCGTTGCTGTCGTTGTTATTACCGGCACCGTACTGATTTTGGCCGACAAGCTCACAGGCGGCAACGGAATTGCCGGTATTGCGGCCGCTTCCACTGCCGGTAACGCAGCCGCTGTACCAGCCGCCATTGCGGCAATCGACAAGTCTTATGCTCCGGTGGCCCCTGCTGCAACCATGCTTGTCGCTACATGCGTCATCGTAACCGCAATCCTAGTGCCAATTGCTACAGCTTGGTGGGCTAAACGGGTAAAAAATTACGAAAACCAAACGGTTGCTGGCTAATTCTCGGTAAGTATAGATAAGGGGGAATAGTTGTGAAGACTGTTAATTTGGCGTACGGTCGTACCGATTTGGTCATACGCGTGCCTGATCAGGCGGTTGTAATTGAGCCCCGTCATCTCGCGGGATTGGCCGACGAAAAGGCGGCTGTTTTAGCTGCTATCCGCAACCCCATTGGCACACCGCCGTTGAAAGACATGGTGAAGCCAACTGATACGGTAGCGATTGTTATTTCTGATATAACCCGGCCGACTCCCAACCATAAGCTGGTGCCATGGCTAATTGAAGAACTCAGTCATGTGCCGCGAGAAAACTTTGTGATTATTAACGGTCTCGGCAGCCATCGCGCCAATACTCGGGAAGAACTCATCAGCATGCTAGGCCGCGAAGTAGTGGAGAATTACCGGGTTATCAACCACAATGCCTTTGACGATGCGGAGCTGACATTTGTTGGCATGAATGGCTATGGGTCCAAGGTATATTTGAACAAGACCTATGTGGAAGCGTCCTTTAAAATTGTTACCGGGTTTATTGAACCCCACTTTTTTGCAGGGTTTTCCGGCGGACCGAAAGGGATTTCGCCGGGAGTAGCCGGGATCAGCACTATCCTCGATTTTCACAATGCCCAAATGATTGGCCACCCTAACAGTACCTGGGGAATAATTGAGGGCAATATTTTGCAGGATGCAGCCACTCAGAATTGCCTAATGGCGAAGCCGGACTTCATGCTAAATGTGACGCTCAATGGCAAAAAAGAGATAACTAACGTTTTTGCCGGCGACGTTATCAAAGCGCATCGCCTTGGCTGTGAGTTCGTCAAGGAACATGCCATGTATGCTGTAGACAGCCCGTTTGATATTGTCATTACCACTAATTCCGGATATCCGTTGGATCAAAACCTGTATCAGACAGTAAAAGGCATGAGCGCGGCAGCCCAAATTGTCAAGCAAGGCGGCAGTATTATCAGCGCCTCTGAATGTTCTGACGGCGTTCCCAATCATGGTAATTATGCCAAGATTTTGCAGATGCGGTCCACCCCGCAGGAACTTTTGGATATGATCAATGACCCGTCTTTTTTGATGTTTGATCAGTGGCAGGTGCAGGTTCAGGCAATGATTCAGCTAAAAGCGGAGTGTTACTTGTACTCGTCCTTAGATGACGATACCGTCCGCCGGGCCATGTTCACTCCGATTCACAGCATTGAAGACACGCTCTATGAGCTCCTGAAAAAATATGGTCCAAACGCAACAGTAGCCGTGTTGCCGCTTGGACCGTTGACCATACCATATGTGAAAAAATAAAGGCGCTGATTTGGTTGTTCGCTTATTTTTGGATGCCGGTGCTGCTGCATAAATTGTGCTCATTTCTTGTGAGCCACCATCTGGCGGTTGGTATGGCAACAACCAAAATGAACAGCAGGCGGAACAGCTGATAGGCGACAACGGTAGATAAATCGGCATTGGCGATCATGGCCGTCAACGCCATTTCGGACATTCCCCCGGGCGCCATGCTGATAAAAACGGTTATTAGCGGGATTGATGATAATAGTGAAAGCAGATAGGCTGCGCCCAAAAGCAAGAAAATGGCCGTAATAACACTCGCGAAGCTGGATAAGGCAATTGTTCGCCAGTTGCTCAGCCTGGTAACTTCCAGGTCGAGTCCCATTTTGATACCGACAAATATTTGCGCTGCCGCTATAACCGGCGGGGGCAGTACGGGTGCATGTATCCCGGCCAAGGTCAGGGCGGCGGTGCCTAAGACTGGCCCGATGACATACGGACTGGGAAATCTTATATATTTGATGAAACTGATTGCGCAAATTATGGCCACGAAAAATACACAAAGTAGCGGGATATCCTGTATCGTAATTGGTGCAGCCTGAGGCTTGACGGCGCTGGTTTTGCCGGCTATTCCGTGCAAAGCCACAAAAGGTACGGTGAATACGACCGTAAGCAGGCGAATGGTTTGCATAATCGTTACCACGGAAACGTCAGTACCTTTTGTTTCCTCGCAGATCATGGCCATTTGCGACAGTCCGCCCGGCATACCGCCAATCAGGCTGTTCGCCAGCCCGATGCCGGTCGCCCGGCCGGCAAGATAACTTGTGGTCAGACAGACGGCGATAATTAACAGGGTAACGGCAAGCATTGCCGGGAGCTGCCCGATAATCTGGCGTCCGGTCTCAGGTGTAAACGGACTTCCCATGACATACCCCAGAACAAGCATACCGATATTCCGCATTTTTTTCGGCCAGTAAACAGGTTTTTTAAGCCAAGTTTTCCACAAAACGGCGGCAACCATCGGTCCCAGTGTCCAGGGAAGCGGAATATGGCTAAGACTGAACAATGAGCCGCCGGCACAAGCAACAAAAAACACAGGGAGAGACTTGAGTAGCATAAATTATCACCTTTTAAAAAATATAACTGATTTCGCCGTTTTTTTAAAGTGAACGGTGACAATGCGCGAATAAAGCAAAAGGCGCTTTTGAAGACAGAAAGCGCCAGACGGGTAATAGGCGCCGGAAATAAAAAATATTACAAAGAAGCGAAAGTACGACAGAACTTTTAACAATAGTTCTGTCGTACTTTCATGATCAGGAAGCTACAGCAAATAAGACTAGAAAGGAATGACTCCCAGGAGGAGAGCAACGATCAGCATTACTATCGACGTACCGATTGACCAGAGCAACGTGAATTTTTGGAATTCGCCAAAATCCACGCCGGACATGCCTACCAGGAGGTAAGTCGATGCTACCAGCGGGCTTAAGAGGTGGGTTCCCTGGCCGATAAGCGACGCCCGGGCTATTTCGGCGGGGCTGATGCCATAAGAGGCAGCTGTTTTGACCAAGATTGGCACAATGCCGAAATAAAAAGCATCGTTAGTAAGGAAGAAAGTGAATGGCAGACTGGCGAAAGCGGTAATCAGCGCCAAGTGGGGACCCATGGAAGGCGGTATAACGGATACTAGCGACTTGGCCATGGCGTCAACCATTTTGGTGCCGGACATGATCCCCATGAAAATACCGGCGGCAAAAATCATAGTGATGACCGGAAGGGCATTGGCCGCGTGCGTTTTTATGCGTTCTTGCTGATCGCTCAGTTTCGGGTAGTTGATGATTAATGCGAGTGAGGTTCCGAGCATAAACAGGACGTTAAGCGGCAGCATTTCCATAACCAGCGCCGTCATTAGGGCGGCAGTCATAGCAAGGTTTACCCAGAACAGCTTGGGACGTTTAAGGTTGTCGGCATCGGCGTCAACCGAAGCAGTAGCCGCCATCTCGCTGGCTACGGCGTGGTCTAGCTTAATGATGCCCAGTCTGGCGCGCTCCTTCAGGCCCAGTCGGTAGGCCACAAACAGTACCCACAACGTGCCGGCGATCATTCCGGGGATTAGGGGCACAAACACTTGGGATGCATCAAGATTTAATGCACTCATAACCCGGCCGGTAGGTCCGCCCCAGGGAAGAATATTCATGACGCCGTTTTGCATGATGGCCATGGCCGGCAGGATAAGGGGATGGATACCCAGACGCCGATGTACGGCATACATTGAGGAAACGGTAATCATATAAGTGGTCGAGCCGTCGCCGTCCAGCGAAACAATGCCGGCGAGCAGCGCGGTCCCGACAATGACTTTTAGCGGGTCGCCTTTAACGGCTTTTAGAATCCGGTTAATCAGCGGATCGAACAGACCGGCGTCGATCATTACGCCAAAGTAGAGAATGGCAAAACAAATCATTATTGCAGTCGGAGCGACTTTTTTGATGCCGTCTAGCGCCATAGACCCGATTTTGGGACCAAAACCCAAGGCAATGGCGAAGGCAACAGGAACAAGCATCAGGGCAGTCATTGCCGATAGCCGTTTAGACATGATCAAATACATGAAGACAATGACCATGAGAAAACCCATTATAGCCAACGTTGACATTGCGTGTCCTCCCAACTAAATAAATGATGTTATTATTACATACACTCATGCCGGTCCACCAAAGATCTGAACGTCCCACCCCCCTGGAGCAACTCTTCGCGAAAAATAGCATTACTTTACGTAAATTTCACGCAATTGCGCATTTATGAGTATAGATTATGATGACCTGGATGTAAAATTTAAACTCCTGATGACTAGCTATCAGATATATCTATTTTGTATTATGTAAACGAACGTCTTTTCACAATACAATTACTAAGCCCTAGCGCGTAAAATTGGGAAGCGCCAGGGCTTAGTCATTTCTTTTTACTTAATCTGATCAAGTATGACTTTTTTAAAATCTATGCTTTCCACAAAACTGACAAAGGCTTTGACAATATTCATCTCCAGCAATTCTTCGTGGTACAGCATCCAGGCGTGGCGCAATAGCGGTTGTCCTTCTTTATCAGTTAAAATAACCTTGTGCAAGTCTTTGGCGGCTTTTACGATAATGCTTGGCATTATGGCATAGCCAAGGCCGTTTATAACCATCTCTTTACAGGTGGCTAGTTTATCGACTTCCATACTTATTAACGGGGGTTCGGAAAAGTTTTCCCGCCACCACTTGTCAATGACCGCTTTTATTAAGGCGTCGGTCTGATAGCTTATTCGCGGCAGCTTGGGAAGGTCCTTTATGTTTATTTCATCCTTAGACGCGATGCAAATCGGTTCCTCAAACAGCAGGTAGCGCCGGTCCTGCCAACCATAGTCCGAGCTGACAAAGCCGACGTGTATCTCCTGGTTATGAACCAGATTAAACACTTCCCGGCTCCAGGTAGTAACGACCTTAAACTCAACATTCGGATACTGCTCTTTAAAAAGTTTTAACAGGCGGGGGAGCATATACATGGTGAAATAGTTTGAAGCCCCCAAGCGGAGCGTACCGGAAACAGTACTGTCCATATTCGTTATATTTTCTTTTATTTGGCGGAGTTTCAGCAGCATTTCCGCCGAAGATTTAGCCAGATATTCTCCTTGCGGTGTAAAGTGAACCCCCTTGCTCGTGCGGTATGCGATTTTTATGCCGAACTCTTCTTCAATATGCCGTAGCCGGGCGGTTAGCGCCGGCTGGGAAATGAACAAGGCCTGGGCGGTCTTGGTTATGTTTTTTTGCTCATAAAGGACTTGTAATATAAGCCAGTCCCGGTCTTCCATCATGTAGTCCTCCTGATAGTCTGGGATATAGCTAACTAATGCTATTTCGGAACGGCGGCTGAATTTCCTGTTTGTACCGCCGTGCCGCGTTGATATCCAAATTTTTTATCGGCGCCTATCATGGAAATGTATTGTTATTATTTCTGAAAATTAGCTATAATTACGTTTGGTGTACGACCCGGAGAGCATTTCGGTCTGCCTTTTATATGTAACCGAACACGGGAGGAATTATTATGAGCAAATTGATTAAGCCAGCCCAAGCCGGAACGGTGGAATCGAGCGACATCCTTATCGTGCTGGCCCCGGCCGAACCGGGAACGGGGATAACAATTGAGCTGGTCAGTCCGGTAATTAAACAGTATGGCGAACATATCAGAAGCATGATTGTCAAGACGCTTAACGCTCATGGCATAGTGGACGCGCACGTCCATGCCAACGATAAGGGCGCGCTGGACTATACAATTGAAGCCCGGGTAACGGCAGCGGTTAAACGGGCCCTTAACTAAGGGGGGATAAATAATGGAAAGATTGCGTAGATCCATGATGTTTATGCCTGGCAATAACCCTGCCATGCTGCAGAATGCCGGGATTTACGGCGCCGACACGGTGATTTTTGACCTTGAGGACGCCGTGGCTGTCAGTGAGAAAGATGCAGCCCGCCATTTGGTTCACAACGCGATTAAATACTTGAAATATCCTTGCGAAGTCGCCGTGCGGATAAACCACATTCAGACCCCGTACGGCTTGGAAGACCTTAAAGTTGTTTTGCCGGCCAAACCCGACCTTATTCGTTTGCCCAAAGCCGAGTCGGCCCGCGATATTGAAGAAGTCGACGCCATTATTACGGAAGCAGAGCAGACTTACGGCTTTGCGGTTGGTTCCATCAAAATGATGGCTGCTATTGAAACGGCCAAAGGCTTGATGAATGCCTATCAAATTGCGACGGCCAGCCCCAGAATGGTTGCGCTTGCCATTGGCGGCGAAGATTTCATTGCCGATCTCCGGACAACACGTAGCAAAGAAGGCCGGGAGCTGTTCGTTGCCCGTTCCCAATTATTGCTTGCCGCCCGTGCCGCGGGAGTTATGGCCATTGACTCGGTGTTTACTGATGTAAATGACGAAGAAGGGTTTGTCGCGGAGACTAAGCTAATTAAAGAATTAGGATTTGACGGGAAATCGGTAATTAATCCCCGGCAGATCCGCCTGGTGCACCAGATTTTTACACCGACCGAAAAAGAGATTGAACACGCAAAGCGCATATTGGCGGCGTACAACGAGGCCCTGGCGAAGGGCTTAGGGGTAGTCGCCGTTAACGGCAAGATGATTGATACACCCATTGTGCAGCGGGCCGAACGTGTTCTTGCCTACGCTGCGGCTGTCAAGAGATAAGACGGAGGAGGTACCTTATGATAAACGCAGCCGGTCGAGAGATTCCGGAAACAATAAAGGGATTCGGGAAAGTGCGGCCTTACGCCGGGCCTTTTGCCACTATACCCGAGGGGCGGATGGCTGGCCCCAAAATCCGGGTGAACAAACCTAAATCGGAAAAACTGCTTAAATCCATCGATCAGGCGATCGAAGCTTCGGGGTTGAAAGATGGCATGACCATATCCTTCCACCATCACTTCCGCAACGGCGACTATGTTCTCAACCTGGTGGTGGAGGCAATTGCCCGCAAAAATATAAAGGGGCTTACGCTGGCGCCCAGTTCACTTAATGATATTAATGACGCTATTATTCCGTATATCGAGCAAGGTGTCATTACCGCCATTGAAACTAGCGGCGCCCGGGGCAAGCTTGGCAAGCTGCTGACTTTCGGCAATTTGGCTAAGCCGACCATCATCCGTTCCCACGGCGGCCGGGCCAGAGCCATTGAAAGCGGTGAATTGCATATTGACGTTGCCTTTATCGGGGCGCCGTGCTGCGACAGTTACGGTAATATCAACGGCGTTGACGGACCTTCAGCCTGCGGTTCCATGGGGTACGCCATGGTTGATGCCGCTTATGCCGATACAGTGGTGGCCATAACCGATAACCTGGTGCCCCACCCGGTTTATCCCATCAGTATTCCCCAGACGCAGGTAGACTATATCGTGCAGCTCCCGAGTATCGGCGATCCCAAGGGAATAGCTTCGGGGGCGCTGCGTATCAGCCGCAATCCGCGTGAACTCTTGATTGCCGAGTATGCCGCCGGCGTTATTGAATACTCAGGGTATTTTAAAGACGGCTTTTCGTTGCAGCTGGGCGGCGGCGCTTCATTAGCGGCCGCGAAGTTTATTAAAGAGAAAATGTTTGCGAAAGGGATTACGGCCAGTTTTGGCGTTGGCGGCGTTACGGCGCCGTTTGTGGAAATGCTGGAAGCGGGACTGATCAAAACGCTGTTCGACGTCCAGGACTTTGACATCCCTTCTATACAGTCCCTCAAAAACAATCCCAGACACTTGGAGATGTCCGCGTCCTACTACGCCAATCCTCATAACGGCGGTCCGATTGTCAACAATCTCGACGTGGTCATTTTGAGCGCTACGGAAGTAGACGTTGATTTTAACGTTAACGTCATTACCGATTCCAACGGGATAATTATGGGGGCATCCGGTGGCCACTCCGATACGGCGGCCGGCGCCAACCTGGCCATCGTCGTTGCGCCGCTACTTCGGGGCCGGTTGCCGATGGTGCTTGACAGGGTAAACACTATCGTCACCCCGGGGGAAACTGTCGACGTAATTGTCACCGAGCGTGGCATCGCCGTCAACCCGCGGCGTACCGACCTGCTCGATAACCTTAAAGATTCCGGACTGCCTATCATGAGCATTCACGACTTGCAGCGGATTGCTTATGACTTGGCCGGTGAGCCCCAGCCTGTTGCTGTAAGCGATGAAGTTGTTGCCGTTATTGAATATCGCGACGGCACGATTATTGACGTCGTCCGCAGGCCGTTATAACGTGAACAATTGCAGATTTAAACCCAGCTTTCAGTCTGGCCCGGAATTTTCCGGGCTTTTTTACATGTTAGAAAACCCGAATTTGTAACTTCGCTAAATCTGTTCTTTTTGAACAAGATTTTTTCGTGCCACAGTTGGTAAACCGTCAAGCCAAACTGCCGGTAGAGATGGTGTCAGTCAGATGCAAGAAGCGGGCTAAACTCGTAGATGGCCTGGTATCACTCTGGTTAAAAGCGAAGAAAAATGATATAATGAAAGGAAACTATCGTGTTGCAAAGGAGATCATTAATTTATAGATGATGAATGTTTACGAACTGGTTCGTTCCTTTTACGAAGAGAATATCGAGTGGCAGCCTGTCATCAAGCGCGAGTGGGTGGAAGGATATCTCCGGCAGAAGGCTTGGCAGGGAGTCAGTGATGACGAATTGCAAAAGACATGGCGCTACCTGCAGATGTTTGAGACCTATCTGGCCCATGCGGAAACGGATTACAGCGAGTTTTTGGATGCCATGCCTGATTGGGAGTATGCCGAGGCCATAAAATGGATGGATCACCATTTCACCGGTTTTAAAAAATCTTTGAAACCGGTGCGCTGTTTTTTTGGTATTCTCATGGACTTTTATAAGTATTTGGCGAATAGGCGAATTATTCTCAATACCGAGCAGCTGGAACGGGCAGCCGAGATTATCGCCGGCGGCCGCAAGGTTAACCTGGACGCCCTCCAGCCTCCGGCCCGGGAACAGGCGGCGCTCTTTGACGAGATGCTGGAAGAAGGCGTGTTGCCTGAACTAGCGCCGATGATCGGTGAAGTGGTAGAACGCCTGATGAACAAATTGGGAAGCTTTTTCCAACAAAAAGAATTTCGCGATGATTTTCACCGGGCGCTCATGCTTTATGCGGGTCCGATGATTACCATCCCGGGTGAGGAGCAGGACGAATTTTGGTTGGGGTTTTGGGATTATTTTCTGTTCGACTATCATCTTATTGCCAATGACCGTACACCACTACAGTATTTTCATGAACTTCACGGCCAGAAACTGGCGCCCGAGGAACGACTCATTCTCAGTGATTTCATAAATGCCAAATTTTGCGTTTTCTATGTAAACCGTATTGTTAGCCAGGAATGGGTAGAATGCGTCAATCTTTTTACCGAGGAGAAGTTTGAACTTCCTTATCCTGATATGGATTACCGCCTTCTTAAACGGCTTATCTTCACCGGCCATATCTTTCAGCGGGAACGTACTATGATTAACTACGTTACCAGTGTGGAAGTAAGTCCCAAATTGCGCCGGCGTCTGCGCGAAGAGGTTATCCACCAAAAACAGATTTATGAGCTGCAGCGGCCGGGGGCTTCATGGACGGAGTTTCTGGCGCGCCATAGCGCGGCCGTGCGTCACACTATCAACATTCTCACCACCTTGGCCAAAGTCAATGTGACGCCCCGCCATCTCACCGACAGGCATTTTCCGCCGATCGTTTCCGTGCGGGAACCAAATCAGGACGTTGGCGGGATCATTGCCCGGATTATGCCGGCGTACGGTTTTTCCTGCCATGATATAAAACTGGCGCAACAACTTTGGCACGATTACTGTCAGCTTACCACGGCAACAGTACGCAAGCCTGAAGCGTGGGCGGCCGCCGTTATTTATACTTTCGCCCAGATTAATCTGCCGGTTGGCATTCCGGCGGAACCACTGGCCCAGGAGCTGGGGATATCGGCCGGAAGCATTTATACCAACCGCGGCAAGTTGTGTGATTTGCTTCAATTGGAAAAACATGATCCCCGTTATTTGAACGAAGAAGGTTTTGTCTTTTCCCTTTTTTCATCTTAAAATTATTATCCCGAGGATGGTACATTGCCCAGGGCCGGGCCGCAGCGTCCGGCTAGATTCCTGAGTGGAGGGAGTTTATGCGTTGCAGTATATGCGGCGCCGAAACGGGCGACGCGCTGAGGGTGTGTGACCGCTGTCGTCAGGCCCAAGCCGAGGTACAGGTACTGACTCCTGACGAGCGGGACCGGTTTACCGGTATTACCATCGATGCCGGAGAAAAGCAGCGGGATTATAATCAGAGCCACCACGCGGGCCGTGGTGTGTTTATCCGTCATATAACCCTGGGCTGGCGAGGGGGTTGGCTGACCAAGCTGGCTATTGCCGCGGTACTGGCCGCGATTGTTTTTGTCGTACTGCCCCTCGGCCTCATGTTGGCCGGTGCTTTCGCCCTTGGGTGGCTGTTGTTTCGCTTTCTTCGCCGTTAAGCCGAAAATATCCCGGACCTGAGTATAACAGGTTCCGGGATATTTTTTCAGAACGGACCTTCATCATTGAAAGTAGGAGTTCGCTTATCCTGGAAGTGGGCGAGTACTTCGTCAATGTCGGCAAGCAGCTGCTCTTTATCCTGCGGCAGCGTACCGGCCAACGGCAACAGGTTGGAGACATGATTGCTGCGGAATAGGCAGGGTTCGCTGAGGGTGATATGTTTTAACATTTGGCGCAGTTCAACCAAAAACTCATAAGGAGAAAGGGGCTGAAACTCGCCTTGCTCGGCGGCCTGGCGCAGCGGGGTGCCTTTGTGGAGCATTAGGGTGAGAGCGCTGAGCATGGTCGGATTTATAGCACTGACTACTTCCGCGGTGTGGAGGGCATGCTCCTCTGTCCGTTCGCGGCCGCCCAGGCCGAGGATGACCATGGTAGACAGCTTAATGCCTGCATCCAGGACCTTACGGCCGGCGGCAACCATTTCAGCGGCGGTAACGCCTTTGTTTACTTTTGCCAGCACTACGTCGTCGCCACTTTCAATACCGAGATAAATAATGGCTAGGCCGGCGCGCCGCAGGGCGGCAAGTTCCTCCGGCGTCTTACGGAGGATGTCGCGGGGACCGCCGTAAATGGTGATGCGGCTCAGCTTGGGGAAGGCGTTTTTTAGCATGTCCATGATGGCCAGCAGTTTGTCCGTTGCCAATACCAGGGCGTTGCCGTCAGCAAGAAAGACGCGCCGGAGGTCCGGGTAGTAACGGGCCGCCTTGCCGATAATGGCGGCTATCTCATCGAGCGGACGGGCGCGGAACCGGACATCGCGGTACATGGAGCAAAAGGTGCAGGCATTGTGGGAACAACCGATGGTCACCCGCAAAATAAGGCTTTTCGCTTCGCTGGGCGGGCGGAAGACCATGCCTTCGGCATTATCGAAAGCGTCAAAAAACATGAATCAACAACCTTCCTTCAACAATTCTGCCCGGAGCTGGCGGTAGCGGGCCGTGAAATAGGGTCCGTTCTGGGCTTCACGGTAATCAAAGCCGTAGGCGCGGCGGCTGACGGCGAGGACGGGCGGCGCCTGGATGCGCTTAGCTACGGCCATACCGGTGAACAGCGTCCACCAACGTTCCAGGTCGGCGATAAACGCTTGCGGCGTCGCAAACAGGCGGTCGACAAGACCGGGCTGGCAGCCAAGCCTTTCTTCCAGTACGCCTGCCTGGTACCATTCCAAAATGTCCTCAGGGGCGGCCCGGTGCCAGTGCTCAATAAAGGCGCGGAAAAGGTAATCGTGATACGGGTAAATAAGCGGGTCGCCTTTGCCTTCGTCAACTGCTTGTTCGGCTGATAGCTCGGCGCTTGGCACAAGTTCGAAGGTTTTACGGGGAATGATGTCCTGGTGATATACCTCATCGTTAAGGTATTGACCCAAAGCATATACCTGGTGTTTCCAGAGGTCGGCCAGGGCTGCGAGAAACCCCGCTTGGTCGCCGTATAGTGTGGAATAGCCGACCGTCAGTTCGCTTTTATTGGCATTGCAGGTAAACCCGCCGCCAAACGCCGCGGCCAGGCCGGCAAGGACGCGGGCAGAGCGGTCGCGGGCCTGGATGTTTTCCGTCATAAACGGCGTAACCTCCAGGGTCTGTTCGCCGCCGGCGCTCATATTCACGATGGGTGTACGGCTGATTTGCTCTACCGTGTGGTCTACCGACTGCTGAATGGGTACAACGGTGTATAAGCAGCCCAGATTGCGGGCCAGGTCAGCGGCCAAACCTTTGGTTGTCGGCGAGTTATACCGGCTGGGCATGTTGACGAGCAACACCCGGTCCGGGCCAAGCACCTGCGTGTACAGGGCGGCGGTAACGGCCGAGTCGATGCCGCCGGATACGCCGATAACGACTCGCTTCATGCCAATTGCGGCCAGAAATTTTTCCACACCATAACGTAAAGCTTGGTAGATACTGTCGATGCCGCTGTCGTCCGGTACGGCAAGTGACGGCTGCCGTAGCCCGCCGTTTTCAAGGTCCAGGTCAAAACAGTGGAGCGCCTCTTGGAACGGCGGACAATAGGCAATGATTTCGCCCCGGCAATTATAGGCGGTGCTGAACCCGTCGAAAGTATAAACCGTCTTGCCGTTGTTCTGAAGGCCTACGTTGTTTACATAGATTAAGGGGATGCGGCTATCGGCAGCTTGCTTGGAGAATACCCGGTTGCGCTTGTTGTTTTTGCCAAGTGTGAAAGGTGAGCTGGAAATATTAATAAGTATGTCCAGTCGGTCTTTTTGCCGCAAGATTTCAATAGGTTTGGTAAAATAATCGTCACTCCAGCCGTCCTCGCAAAGCAGGCATCCCAGACGCAGGGTGCGCCCGTTCACCCAAGCGGTCACGGGCTGCAAAAGGTCTTCAGCCGTAACACCTAGTTCCAGGGCCAGCTTGCGTAGGCTGAAAAAATGGCGGGTGTCATCAAACTCGCGATAATTGGGGTGTAACGTCTTGATGCGGAAGGGATAGGGAAAGTTTTCGCCACCGAGCAGTGCGCCGTTCTGCGCCACGAAAAAAGCATTGTATTTACGGACCCGCCCATCGTCGCCCCGCTTGTCCCAATCGACGGCGACATTGCCAAAAAGGACGCAGATGCCCTCTGAGGCGGCTATGATTGTGCGTCCGTAATGGTCGCAGTCACGCAGGAATGACGGCTGTTCCCAGGTATCGCCGAGTAGGTAACCGGGAATAGCCATTTCCGGGAATATTACCAGGTCGGCCCGTTTTTGACGTGCCTCGTTTATCATCCGTAGCATGGTTTTAGTATTGATGTCCGGTCTTCCGGGAATGACCTCCATTTGGGCCATTGCAATTCGTAGCAACGTTTTCACCTCACGGGCCGTTTTAGGCTGCCCGGTCGGGGGCAGCTTAACCGATTATTTCTAATAATTCTGAACGGGTTGCGTCAATTTAAACAGGAAAATTCCGTCAGACAGGGAAAAAGAACTATATACCAATTCGCTGTTTTCCTTCAATGTCCTCTATCAATACCCAAAGGAGGAACTGTTCTATGTATGAACAAATTGCGGCTGCCGCCAGCCGGTTGGCCGGTGTCGCTCACAAAACCCCGGTGCTGACTTCCCGTTTGCTGGACGAACGGACAGGCAACATGGTTTTTTTAAAGTGTGAAAATTTTCAGCGTATGGGCGCGTTCAAATTTCGCGGGGCCTACAACGCTATCAGCTGTTTGTCGGCGGCGCAGCGGGAAAAAGGGGTGATTGCCTATTCGTCCGGTAACCATGCCCAGGCAGTAGCGCTGGCCAGCAAACTTCTGGGTGTGAAAGCTACCGTCATCGTGCCTGCCGACGCGCCGGCCGTAAAACTGGCGGCTGCCAAAGACTATGGCGCTGACATCATTACTTATGATCGTGCTACCGTTTCGCGCGAAGAAGTGGCCGCGAAGCTCATTCGTGAACACGGTTATACGCTTATTCCCCCGTTTGACCATTACGATGTTATTGCCGGGCAGGGTACGGCGGCCAAAGAACTCATTGAAGAAGTGTTGAGTCTGGATTACCTTTTTGTGCAGGTTGGCGGCGGGGGTTTACTTAGCGGCTGCGCCGTGGCGGCTAAACATTTGCTTCCGCACTGTCAGGTTATTGGGGTTGAGCCTGCTTTGGCTGATGATGCCACTCGGTCGTTTAAATCCGGCGAACTGCAAAGCGTGCATAATCCGCCTACCATCGCCGACGGGCTGCGGACGGCCAGTCTGGGGAAACTTACTTTCCCTCTTATCCGGCAATATGTCGACGATATGGTGACAGTGAGCGAGGAAGAAATTATTAGAACAATGGAATTTTTGTGGACGCGCCTTAAAATCGTCGTCGAGCCTTCGGGTGCCGTAAGTCTCGCGCCGTTAATGCACCGTAAATTCCCGATCGAGGGCAAGCGGGTAGGTGTCATTCTCAGCGGCGGCAATGTCGATATCCGTCAGGCGGGCGAGCTGTTTGCCACAATTCAAAACGCTTGACACCGTAATACTGTAGAATAAGTTTTTTAAAAACTCTTGACAATATGAGCGGCCCGTTTTAAGATTTAATTAAAATCGCATTGTTAAAAGCTGTGAACGGGAAGAGTAGGCATGTAAGCTTTGGCGCAGCGAGCCGGTGACCGGGTAACCGGAGGTGTGATGACCGGCCCAAAGCCCATGTTGAATGGACCCGCGAGCTGCCCCCCGAACGCGCAGGCAAGTAGGCCGGGCCGGCTGCCACCGTTAACAGGCTAGGGTATCGGACTTTGTTCCCGTACCTGAAAAAAGGGAAAACATTATGTTTTCCGAACAAGGGTGGTACCGCGAACCATTTCGCCCCTTACGGGTGAAATGGTTTTTTATTTCCGGAGGCTAGGCGGTTACCACCGCTTGCAGGCTGGGGACTGGACTTTGTTCCCGTGCCTGAAAAAAGGGAGAACATTGTGTTTTCCGAATAAGGGTGGTACCGCGAACCATTTCGCCCCTTACGGGTGAAATGGTTTTTATTTTTATACAGTGAGGAGGATGGCAATGCTAAAAGATTTTCTCGCCCAGGTAGTCAGCGGCCAAAATCTTGGCCGGGAGGAAGCTAAACAGGCAATGCACATTATCATGTCCGGCCAGGCGAGTGAAGCCCAGATCGGTGCCTTTTTGACCGCTTTGCGGATCAAAGGCGAAACAAGCATTGAGGTGACCGGTTTTGCCGAAACGATGCGAAAGCAGGCCATCAGGATCCAGTGCAGCAGTAAACAAGTTATCGATACTTGTGGTACTGGGGGAGACAAGAAAGGGACTTTTAACATATCAACAACCGTTGCTTTTGTCTTGGCCGGCGCCGGTCTGACGGTTGCCAAGCACGGCAACCGCGGCGTTTCCAGCTCCTGTGGTAGTGCTGATGTGCTTACCGCTTTAGGTGTTAACGTCAATTTGCCAGCGCAAGCGGTTGCCAGAGCCCTTGATGAAGTTAAAGTTGGCTTCTTGTATGCCCCGCTGTTTCATCAGGCCATGAAATATGCCGCCAAGCCGCGCCAGGATTTAGGGTTCCGAACGGTCTTTAACCTGCTGGGACCGCTGACTAATCCGGCTAACGCTACCTGCCAGCTGGTTGGCGTCTATGAGCGGTCGCTCACGGAAAAGGTCGCCGAGGCCCTGGTTGGGCTGGGCGTACAGCGGGCAATGGTGGTGCACAGCTTTGACGGCATGGACGAAATATCAACGGCGGCGCCTACCCAGATAACGGAGGTAAACCACGGCGCGATAAGGTCATATGTCATTGACCCTCTCGAGTATGGTTTTACTCCTGCTAGTTCACAGGCGTATCAAGGAGGTTCGCCGGAAAAAAATGCGGCCATTACCCTGGCGATTCTTCAGGGTCAGCGCGGTCCGAAACGGGATATTGTCCTTCTTAATGCGGCAGCAGCTTTGCTGGTTGCCGATATGGCGCCAAACTTAAAAGAGGGCTTAGCTATTGCCGCCGCCAGCATTGACAGCGGCGCCGCCTTAGCCAAGCTGGAAGAGTTAAAAGAATTTAGTCAACGGGAGGAGTTATTATTATCATAAAAATCTGTGGAATAACGTCGCTTGCGGCTGCTCAGGCCGCCAAAGAAGGCGGTGCCGATTTACTAGGGTTCGTTTTTGCTGACAGCCGGCGCCGGATTGAGCTGCAAGCAGCGCAAAAAATAACCAGGACAGTTAAGGGAATCGGAAAGGTCGGGGTATTTGTCAATGCACCGCTGGCGGAGGTGCAAGCGATTGCCAGCCAGTGCCGGTTAGATTTTATCCAGCTCCATGGTGACGAAACGCCAGCGTATTGTCGGGCGGTAAAACATCCAGTCATTAAAGCGGTAAGGATCAGGGGCGGCTTTAACATTACCGCTATAGAGGCTTATGACGTTGAGTGGGTGCTGTTCGACAGTTTGGTTCCGGGCCAGTACGGCGGAACGGGAGTGGCTTTTGCCTGGCACGAGGCACAACCTCTACGCTGGCAGCTGAAAAAGCGCGTGATGGTGGCTGGCGGCCTTACGCCGGAAAATGTAGGGGAAGCCATTCGCATACTGAGGCCGGACGGTGTTGATGTATCCGGTGGGGTTGAAACAGGCGGAAACAAGGATAGCGAAAAAATTTACCGGTTTATTCAAACCGTCCGGGCGGCGCAAAGGGGTGGAGGCAATGCTGAAAACCATTTTAGCTAAAAAATATCAGGAAGTAAAAACGGCTAAACAAAGACGGCCGTTACCAAGCTTGATTCAGGATATAAAACCGGGCAGTTTCGCTTTGCGCAAAGCTATAAAACAGTCTGAGTGGTCGCTTATTGCCGAATGTAAATTAGCGTCGCCGGCAACGGGACGGTTATGTACCCGATATTCCGTACCCGAACTTGCCCAAATCTATACCGCTCATGGCGCAACTGGGCTCTCAGTACTTACGGACAGTCATTTCGGCGGCACTTTAGCGAATATACAAGCGGTGCGGGCTGTCACGGAGCTGCCAATTCTCCGCAAGGATTTCATCGTTGACGCGTACCAGATTTATGAAGCCAGGGCCGTCGGGGCCGATGCCGTGCTATTAATTGCCGGGATTCTATCAGATAGCGAGCTCAAGGAGTTTATGGCGGTGGCGCATGGGCTCGGCATGGATTGTCTGGTAGAAGTGCATAACGCGGTTGAACTAAACCGGGTCCAGCAGACGCCGGCGTTGTTAGTAGGCATTAATAATCGCAATCTGAAAACCTTTACCGTTGACCTTACGACGACCTTTTCCCTTTTGCCCCATTGTGACAAGCACCGGATCATTATCAGTGAAAGCGGCGTGAAGACAGGAGAAGACGCCTTACGCCTAAAAGCGGCCGGAGTCCGGGGCACATTGGTCGGCGAAGGGTTGGTCACAGCGGAGAATATTGCCGGGAAAACACGCGAGTTAGCGTTAGTAAATACCAAGAATGGAGGAGAATATCATGCCGGATAAAAATGGGCGCTATGGTCAATATGGCGGCCGGTTTGTACCTGAGACCGTCATGCCGGCCTTAATCGAACTTGAGGACTACTACTTAAAGTTAAAAGACGACGCTGCCTTTCAGCAGGAACTGGCGTTTTATCTCGGCCAATATGCCGGGAGGCCGACACGGTTGTATTTTGCGGAAAACCTTACGGCCTACTATGGTCGCGGCAAAATTTATTTAAAGCGGGAAGACTTGCTGCATACCGGGGCGCACAAAATTAATAATGCGATCGGTCAGGCTTTGCTGGCGCGGCGTATGGGCAAAGGACGGATTGTCGCTGAAACCGGCGCCGGCCAGCACGGTGTGGCAACCGCGACGGTTGCCGCCCTGTTGGGATTAAAGTGCCGGGTGTATATGGGCGAGGAAGATATGCAGCGCCAGGCTCTTAACGTGTTTCGCATGCGGCTGTTAGGAGCTGAGGTCGTGCCGGTGACCAGCGGTACGGGCACGTTAAAAGATGCCACCAGCGAAGCCATTCGCGATTGGGTGACTAATGTGCGGGACACCCATTACATCATCGGCTCGGTTGTCGGTCCCCACCCTTACCCGATGCTTGTCCGGGATTTTCAGGCCGTTATTGGCCAAGAAGTCAAGGAACAACTGCCCCAAATGACGGGGCGTCAGCCAAACTTTCTGATCGCCTGCGTAGGCGGCGGTAGCAACGCGATGGGAATTTTTTATCCCTTCCGTAACCAGCCGGAGGTTAAAAAAATCGGTGTTGAAGCGGCAGGCAAAGGGCTGGCTACCGGGCAGCACGCCGCCTCGCTTACGCAAGGCCGGCCGGGCGTACTGCATGGCGCCTTGAGCTACCTGCTGCAGGATGATGACGGGCAGGTTATTCCGGCCTACTCCGTGTCTGCCGGACTTGACTATCCTGGGGTCGGTCCGGAACATGCCTTTTTTAAAGACGAGGGGATAGTTACCTATACTGCCGTTACTGATGAAGCGGCCTTAGCCGCCTTTCAGCGTCTGGCAAAGCTGGAAGGCATCATTCCCGCTCTGGAAAGTGCCCATGCCCTGGCCTATTTAGATGAGCTGATGCCGGCGACAAGTCCGGATGATACCGTGGTCGTTTGCTTGTCAGGCCGCGGGGATAAAGATGTCCAGATGGCAGCAAATATACTGGAGGGATTGGGATGTCACGTTTGAACGAAGAGTTTTGCCGGCTGAGAGCCCACAGGCGTAAAGGACTAATTGTCTATTTAACCGCCGGCTGTCCAGATTTCGCAACTACTCTAGAGGCCGTCCAGACAGTGGAAGCGGCCGGCGCCAATATCATTGAAATCGGGCTCCCCTTTTCCGATCCAATGGCTGACGGCCCCGTAATTCAAAGGGCAGCGGCCCTGGCTCTCCAAGGCGGAGCGACTACCGGCAAAGTTCTGGAGCTGGTCAGGCAGATCCGGCAAAAGTCGGCCATTCCCTTGGTGGCTATGACCTATATTAACACGGTACTGCAGTTTGGCGTGGGAAAATTTGTTCGTTCGTTTGCTCAGGCGGGGTTGGACGGTCTTATCGTACCCGATTTGCCGGTTGAAGAGTCGGCACTGTTAGAAAACCATTGCCGGGAAGCCGGGCTTGATCTGATTCAGTTTATTGCCCCTACTACCACCCCGGAGCGGGCCGTCACCATTTGCCGTAAGGCAAGCGGGTTTCTGTACTGCATTTCCGCTACCGGTGTCACCGGCGTACGCCAGGTAGATTACAGCCAAATCGGTTCCCTGATTAATAATGTGCGCCAGTATACTTCATTGCCGCTGGCGATCGGCTTTGGCATTGGTAGTCCCCAGGCCGCGCGTGAAGCCGCCATTTATGCTGATGCGGTAATTGTCGGCAGTGCCGTGATGGAACGGCTTATGGACAAGGGCGTGGATGCGGCCAGAGCGTTGACTGAGTCTATCCGGATGGCCCTCGATCAAAGGGGGGAGCAGCCTGATGCTGGTGTTTCCCGCTAAAGCTGAATTTTGTCACTTGGCGCAAAGCCATAATATAGTGCCTGTTTTTACTAAGTTGGCAACCGATATGGAGACGCCGGTTTCGCTGTACTATAAAATTTTGGGAGATGACATAGGGTTTATCCTAGAAAGTGCTGAGAATGGAAAAACATTTGGCCGCTATTCTTTTATTGGTGCTTTGCCTTTCGCTCATTTTCTGGCCCGGCGTCTGTACTGCGAAATTACGATAGAACAAGAAACATTTCAGATTAAAGACCGGCCATTGACAGCGCTGCGTAATTTTCTTAACAGTTTTTCTTACCCGGCTTTACCGGGTTTACCGCCTTTTACCGGCGGCGCCGTCGGCTACTTTGCTTACGAAATTGCCGCAACCTGGGAGCGGATACGGGGGCAAACCATCCCGGAAGATATGATATTGGCCGAGCTTTTATTATGCCAGGTGTTAGCCATTGTGGACCACCTTACCCATTGTACTACCCTGGTCTACTTAGTTCGGCTTGATTCTTCCGCCGATGTTGGTCGTAAATACGACCAGGCTGTAGACCAATTGCGCGACCTGCGGAGCAGAATACAGCCGCAAGTGAAAGTTTCAGAGCCGGCCGGTAAGTGTGACGCTGAACCGGTCAAGGTGGATATTAGCGAAGAAGTAAAACAGCAGTTTATGGCCGGAGTACGAAAGGCCAAAGAGTATATCGCCGCCGGTGAGATTTTTCAGGTAGTCCTGTCTCAGTCCTTCCGCGTAAAACTCGGTACGCATCCTTTTACACTGTATCGCCGACTACGTCAAGTTAACCCGTCCCCTTATATGTTTTTCATTAATTTTGGGAAACGCCAGCTTATCGGTGCTTCACCGGAAAGGCTTGTCAAGCTGGAAGGTAGTCAGGTGCTGACTTGTCCTATCGCCGGTACGCGGCCGCGGGGAAAAGACGCTGCTGAGGACGATTGGCTTGCCGCTGACCTGTTAGCCGATATAAAAGAACGGGCCGAGCATGCCATGTTAGTTGACCTTGGACGTAACGATGTCGGGCGCATCAGTTTGCCGGGAACAGTGAAGGTTGAGCGCTTGATGCAAGTGGAACAGTTTTCCCATGTCATGCACTTGGTTTCTGAAATTTCCGGCCGCCTTGACCCGCAGTTTTCGGCACTGGATGTTTTAGCTGCCTGTTTCCCGGCGGGGACGGTGAGCGGCGCGCCGAAAGTACGGGCAATGGAGATTAGCAACGAACTAGAAACCAATAGGCGTGGTGTCTACGCGGGCGCTGTAGGCTACTTGGATTTTCGCGGCAATATGGATACGTGCATTGCGATCCGGACGATGACGATTGACGGTGATGAAATCGTCATTCAGACCGGGGCCGGCATAGTGGCCGATTCGGTTCCGGAAAAAGAATTTCAAGAATTGCTGCATAAGGCGCAAGCTTTATTTCAAGTAATAGCGGAGGCTGGGCATCATGGTGCTGATTATTGATAATTATGATTCCTTTACTTATAACCTTTATCAATATGTAGCTGATTTAGGGTATAAGGTGCGCGTTGTCCGCAATGACCAGACCACATTAGATGAAATCGCGGCCGCCGATTATAAGGCTATCATAATATCGCCCGGACCTGGCACACCGGCTGACGCTGGCATCAGTAAAGCCGTTGTTGCCCGCTTTGCGGAAAAAATACCTATTTTAGGCGTATGTCTGGGGCATCAGGTAATCGGTGAGGTCTTCGGCGGGCGGGTGGTCCGGGCGCCGGAACCGGTACATGGCAAGATTTCACTTATTCGGCATTCCGGTTCAGGTATTTATCAAGGCCTGTCCAATCCCTTTAGTGCCGGACGTTATCATTCATTAGTGGTTGACCACCAAGAATTACCCTCGTGCCTGGAAGTGACGGCTACTACTCATGATGGTCTCATCATGGGTCTAAGACACCGGCATTTTCCGGTTGAAGGGCTGCAATTTCATCCCGAGTCGATATTAACGCCGGAAGGAATAAAACTTTTAGAAAATTTTTTATCAACAAAAAAGTGAATATGGTACTCTTGATTGTGACTGAGGCATATGCTATAGTAATGGCAATAAACTTAATATCTTAAAAACGATGAAGAGGAAGAGTAAGCATAGTGCCTTTGTTACAGAGAGCCGGGAAGGATGAGAGCCGGTACAGGGAATATGCCGAAGTTCGCCTCGGAGTTGCGTGCTGAAATCCTAAAGGGATGGTAGGTGGCGCCGGAGACCTTCGCCGTTAATGGAAGGGGGGTATCGGCCTAGTGCCCGTACTCTGCAAAGTGATTCGCCATTAGGCGAATAACAAAGGTGGTACCGCGAGAACAGCTCTCGTCCTTTACGGATGAGAGCTTTTTATTTTATCTATCAAAAACGGGAGGGAATTCAATGGCTCAGGTCAGTACCCAGTTTATGGCGGAACGTATTGTAGGCTATCTTGGCCCGCGTGGCACGCACAGTGAAGAAGTGGCGCTTTGCCTTTACAGAGGGGAAAGAGGACGATTTATACCTTTTGCCAGTATTGATGCAGCCATCAGAGCCGTAGAAACCGGCGAAGTTATGGAATGCTTGGTACCGGTTGAGAATTCGCTTGAAGGATCTGTTAATATTACGCTGGATACGCTGGCCCACGAGGTTAATCTTTTTATTACAAAAGAAATGGTATGGCCTGTCAGACATAACTTGCTGGTTAAAGCCGGTACCAAGCACATCAACGTAGTCGTTTCGCACCCGCAGGCGCTGGCCCAGTGCCGGTACTATCTTGCCCGTTTTTTTCCGGGGGCGGAGTTGAAGTCTGTGGAGAGCACGGCGGAGGCTGCCTATCTTGTCGCCAGCGGGGCGAAAAACCACGCCGCCGTAGCCAGCCTCCGGGCCGGCGAAATTTACGGATTGGAAACAGTAGCAGCAGATATTCAGGATAATCCTAATAATTATACACGTTTCATCGTGCTTGGCCGGCAACAGGCAGAAGGGCGAAGCGGGCGCCGCAAAACATCGGTAGTATGCCAAATTAATGGCGAGCGTCCAGGCAGCCTGTGTGATATTTTGCAAGAGTTTGCCCGGAGAAATGTCAACCTCACCAAGATCGAGTCTCGTCCTGCCCGTACTGGTTTAGGTGTTTATATCTTCTTCCTTGACATTGATGGCGATATGGAGGATGACAACATTCACGCCGCGGTTAGTGCGGTGAAACTTAAAAGCCTGTGGTTTAAAAACCTAGGTTCTTATCCTGTGTATGCCGTATAAAAATCGATTGACAAAAATATTTCGGCCCTGGTATGATAATTTAAAAATACCAGTAAAGACGATGATAAGGAAAAGTAGCTGCATAGTGTCGCCCAGAGAGCCGGTGGCAGGTGGAAACCGGAGGATGCGTGCAGTGAAAATACACCTTTGAGTCGCAGGCCGAAATTAGGGGCGAGTAGTTACCCCGCTAAAGTAGGCTGTGCCGGCTGCCGCCGTTAACCGGATAGGATATCGGAAGCGAATAGCGTGTCTTCCCGTATCTGATGAGAGGTAGCAATACAAGCAGGGTGGTACCGCGGGAGTAAAATCTCGTCCCTAAGGGGGCGGGATTTTTTGTATTTTATCAGTTAACGATATTTTTAGGAGGATGGTAGTATGGTAATCGTTATGAACCCTGAGGCAACCGAGGAACAATTGCAGCGTGTGCTTGACCGCATTCATGATGCGGGACTTAAAACGCACCTTTCCAAGGGCCAGTATCGAACTATTATTGGCATTATCGGCGACAAAAAGAAAATTGCTTCGTTGCCGGTTGAGGCCTTTGACGGCGTGGAAAAGGCGGTGCCTATCACCGCCAGTTATAAATTGGTCAGTCGGGAGTTTAAGCCCGAAGCTACGATCATTGATATCAACGGAGTCAAGATCGGTGACGGCTCACTGGTTGTAATGGCCGGACCCTGTGCCGTTGAGAGCCGGGAGCAGCTTTTGGAAGCGGCAGAAATTGTCCGCGCCGCCGGCGGGCAATTTTTACGAGGCGGGGCTTTTAAACCCCGTACATCGCCCTATGCCTTTCAGGGTTTGGAAGAACAAGGGCTGCAATATTTGGCGGAAGCCCGTGAGGTAACCGGCCTGAAAATTGTCACCGAAGTAATGGATGCAGCATCGGTGGAGCTGGTGGCGGCCTATGCCGATATTCTCCAAATTGGCGCCCGCAACATGCAGAATTTTCATCTGCTAAAAGCAGTAGGGCGATGCGGCAAGCCCGTACTTCTCAAAAGGGGTATTGCCGCTACTATCGCCGAGTGGCTCCATGCCGCCGAGTATATTTTAAACGAGGGCAATTACAATGTCATACTGTGTGAGCGCGGTATTCGCACTTTTGAGGAATACACCCGCAACACCTTGGATCTCAGTGCCGTTGGCGCTATTAAATACTTAAGCCACTTGCCGGTCATTGTTGATCCCAGCCACGGTACCGGGAAATGGCGCTTAGTGCGGCCGATGGCCATGGCGGCCGTAGCGGCGGGAGCGGACGGTCTCCTCATTGAGGTGCATCCCAATCCGGCCGAAGCGCTGTGTGACGGGCTGCAGTCGTTAAATCCGGCGAATTTTGCCGTCCTTATGGAAGATGTGCAGCAGCTGGCGGCCTTTTTACGGAGACGGTCAGCATGAGGGGCAGATTAGTTATCGCCGTTGTTGGGCTAGGGTTGATTGGCGGTTCTTTGGCGCTGGCCCTGAAAAAGTATACAGAGCATACGGTATGGGGCTGCGATATTTCGCCTGATACGTTAAAGCAGGCCCTTGAGGCAGGCGCGGTTGACCGGGCGGGAACCCAAATTCACGAGGTAGTAAATGGCGCCGACGTCGTAATTTTCTGCTTGCCGGTCAGCCGTATTTCGGCCGCGGTGGCGGAGGCGGCACCTTATTTTAAGCCAGGGACGGTCATTACGGACGTTGCCAGCGCCAAAGGCTGCCTATTAGCCACGGTACCTGGTCTGGTACCGCGGGAAGTTACTTATATCGGCGGTCACCCCATGGCCGGTTCGGAACAAAGCGGTTTTACTGCCGCTCACGCCGAACTTTTTGCTGGCAGACCCTATATCCTTACCCAACCAGAAAGGGTAAATGATGAGGCCATGGCCAGATTACGGCAAATTATTACCGCCATAGGCGCCATACCGGTTGTGATGGACGGGGAAATACACGACATGGTGGTCGCGCAAATCAGCCATCTCCCGCATATTATGGCTGCCGCACTGGTAAATTTGGCGGGCAGTGGCAAACACTCCCAATTAAGTTTGTCACTGGCGGCCGGTGGCTTTCGCGATATGACCCGCATTGCGGCATCCAATCCCTCGTTATGGGTTGATATTTGCCTTGCGAACCGAACACAGATTATTAGCTCATTAAAACAGTTGCAGGAAGTGTTACAGCAGGTTGCGCGCAATCTTGAAGAAAATGATGCGGCCGGATTAGCAGCATTTCTTACCCAAGCCAGAAAGATGCGCGAGGCTTTTGTTTATAGACAATTCCAGGCTGTGAAAGACAGCGGACGAGTAATTTCACAGGCTAGCATAGGGAGGAGAAACGATGAAAAAGAATAAAGTGCTGGTTTTTCTCTTACTGATACTGAGTATATCTTTATTGTTAACAGGCTGCAGCCAGGCTCCTGCCAAGAAAAAAGTGAGCATTGCTGCGCTTAAGCTGACGAGTTCGGCTCCGATTTTTATCGGAATTGAGAAAGGATTTTTCAAAGACGAAGGCATTGAACTGGAAGTTCAGTGGTTTGACGCCGCCCAGCCTATTGCCGTGGCTACGGCTTCTAACAAAGTCGATATTGGCGCGACAGGTATTACCGCCAGCCTGTTTAATATGGTAGCCGGCGGGCAGCAGTTATCACTGGTAGCCGATAAAGGCCGGGAACAAAAAGGGTATTCATCGTCGGCCGTAGTTGTTACGACTGAACTCTGGGAACAGGGTGCACGAAACATAACGGACCTGAAGGGAAAACGTATCGGGATTACCCAAGCAGGGTCTACTTTCCATTACATGATCGGTCGTCTGCTTGAAGCTAACGGATTAACGCTCAATGACGTGCAGATCGTTCCGTTGGCCAAGGTCAGCGCCCTGATGGCTGCTTTACAGAGTAAACAGGTAGATGCCGTAATATTAAATGAACCTAATATTGGCAAAGTGGTTTCCGCCGGTTACGGTAAGGTCTTGGTCTCTGTCGGGGATGTGATGGACTATCAAACGTCAGCCATCTTTTTTTCACCCGACTTTGTAAAAGATAAAGACACGGCTATTCGCTTTTTAAAGGGATATATCAAGGCAACCAGGTATTATTACGACGCCGTATTAGCGCGCAAAGAGGGCAACCCGCCTGGCGGCGGCAATTATGATGAAGTTATCAATATTATTGCGAAATATACGGGGGCGCCTGCGGCCGATATCAAAGCCGGTCTGCCTTATATTGACCGTGATGGTAAATTATTGGTCGATGATATTCAAACGCAAATTACTTGGTATGTAAATCATCAGATGATAGATAAACCCATCGTTTCCTCGCAAATAGTAAATACCGCTTTGTGGGAAGAAGCCGTGCGGCAGGTCAAATAGCGGGAGGCTGAGCGAGGAGGACAAGATATGAAAGTAGTTATTGAGCAGGTAAGCAAGGCGTACCCGGGACGTTACGGCAGGCAGCTTTGTGCGCTTAAGGATATTAATCTTACCGTTCATGATGAAGAGTTCATCGTGCTGGTAGGGCCGAGCGGCTGTGGCAAATCAACGCTGTTAAATATGGTTGGCGGCTTGCTAAGCCCTACTAGCGGCAAGATTTACGTTGAGGGACTTAAAGATAACCGCGATCCGGTGATCGGCATAGTGTTTCAGGACGTGGGGCTGTTCCCCTGGCGTACCGTTAGCCAGAATATAGCCTTCGGTTTGGAGGAATGCGGGCTATCCAAGCAGGAGCAAAGGGAAAGAATCGAGTATTATGTTTCGTTGGTTGGGCTGGAAGGCTTCGAAAATGCTTTTCCGCACCAGTTATCCGGCGGAATGCGCCAACGGGTAGGAATAGCGCGGGCATTAGCGATCCAACCCGACCTGTTATTGATGGATGAGCCCTTTTCGGCTCTGGATGCCCAATCAAGAATGCTAATGCAGGAAGAACTGCTAAGAATTTGGGGAGAGCGGCGGCTGAGCACCCTCTATGTAACGCATAATATTCAGGAAGCAGTATATTTGGCTGACCGGGTCGTAGTTTTATCGCGACGGCCCGGTCGCGTAATCAGTATTATTTCGATTGACTTGCCGAAATTTGGTCGGGATAAAAATGAATACATTACCCGGTTTAATGGCTATGTCGAACAAATCTGGCGGCTGATTCGCAAAGACGCTGAGGATGCGCTACGGGAGGGGGAATAAAGAGTGACATACCGGCGCGAAATCACGAACCGCTTGGCGTTCATGGAACAGCAAATGCCGCGTTGGGTAGCTGGAGCAGCCATTCTAGCGGCCTTGGTTCTATGGGAGCTAATCAGCCGAAGCGGTTTAATCTCGCAGTTGTATCTTCCCGCTCCGACCGTTATCTTGAGCACCGGATGGGATATGATTATTAGCGGTGAACTGCCGGATAACGGCCAGGCAAGTTTAAGCCGCATCATTCTTGGCTTTCTGCTCGGCAGTACGCTTGGAATTTTGGTGGGGCTGGCAACAGGCTTTTCAAAATTGGCCGAAGCAATAGGTATTCCGCTTATTTATGCCGTGTATCCCGTCCCGAAAATAGCTCTCCTGCCCCTCATTATTCTCTGGCTTGGCATCGGGGAATTATCAAAAGTGACAATCATAAGCCTGGGGGTCTTTTTTCCGGTAGTTATCAACACTTATTCCGGCGTTAAAAATGTTGATCCCTTGTTAATTAAGGTAGCCATCAGCTTTAAGGCCACCCGGCTTAGCCTCATTGTAAAAGTAATCTTACCTGCGGCCTTGCCGGCCATTTTTGCCGGGCTAAAAATGGCTGCCGGAACGTCGCTGTTATTGCTGGTTGCTGCCGAGATGATTGCCGCCAAGGAAGGCATCGGGGCACTAATTTTGCGCTACGGTGACCTCATGCTGACAACTAAGCTCATGGTAGGAGTGCTGACATTATCGCTGCTGGGTGTTATTTTTAGTTGTTTACTTGAATGGATAGAGCGGCGGATTATTACCTGGAAAAACTAAGTTATCAGGAGTATGAGAGAAATGTTTGTCACGAAGTGTAATAAAGGGCTCCGGGGAACCGTCACGGTACCTGGCGATAAATCAATTTCCCACCGGGCAGTTATGCTCGGCGCTCTGGCAAAAGGCGTCACAACAATCGACGGTTTTTTGCCGGGGAAGGATTGCCTCGCGACAATTGACTGCTTCCGTAAGCTGGGGGTTAACATCTGCCAGACGGGAAGCCGGGTAGAAGTGGAAGGAGTTGGCCTACGGGGACTACGGGCGCCGCAGGAGGCATTATATGTAGGCAATTCCGGTACGACCATCCGGCTTTTGCTGGGTATTCTCGCCGCCCAGCCGTTTAAAGCCGTTGTAACCGGGGACGAATCTATCCGCCGCCGGCCCATGGGGCGGGTGGTTGCCCCGCTGCGGGCTATGGGGGCGCGCATTGACGGGGAAGGGGACGGAAACTTTGCCCCTTTATCCGTATACCCGGTCAACGGATTATCTGGTATCGCCTACTCTACGCCTGTAGCCAGCGCCCAGGTCAAATCGGCCCTGCTGCTCGCCGGTTTATACGCCCAAAGTGCGACGACAGTCACGGAACCAGCCGCTTCCCGTGACCATACGGAACGCATGCTGGCCTATTTTGGCGTCGACATCCGGCGTGAAGGGCTGTCGGTTCAGGTCAGGCCGGCGTCTGGTTTAGCCGCGCGGCATGTGGTTGTTCCCGGCGACATTTCGTCAGCGGCTTTTCTTATGGCAGCCGCGTTAATTGTTCCCGGGTCGGAAGTAATTATCCGCGATGTAGGCGTCAATCCTACCCGAACGGGGATCATTGATGTCTTTAAGGACATGGGCGGCGATATTAACCTCGAGAACTTACGGGACGACTGCGGCGAGCCTGTGGCTGATGTGCGGGTTCGCCATAGCCGCCTGCGCGGCACCAATATTGCCGGGTCGATAATTCCCCGCCTGATTGACGAGATCCCGGTCATCGCCGTCGTTGCCGCTTTTGCCGAGGGAACCACCACCATCCGTGACGCTGCGGAGCTAAAGGTTAAGGAGTCGGATCGCATTGCGGCCATTGTCAACGGGTTGCGGCAAATGGGCGGAGACGCAACGGCTTTACCTGATGGCCTTAGGGTTCAGGGCGGCCGGCCGCTTAAGGGGGCAGTCATTGACAGCCAGGGCGATCATCGGATCGCTATGGCCTTTGCTATTGCCGGCCTGATGGCCAACGGTGATACCGTAATCGGTAACGCTGAATGCATCGATGTCTCGTTTCCCGGTTTTGCCGCCCGTATCTCCGCCCTGGGCGCGTGCATCGCCTGGACAGGAGAAAGCGACAAATACATAGAATACAAAAATTATGGCTAACATAGAAAAGATAATCCAGAAAGGGGGGCTTGGCATGCTCAGCAATTGTTCTGTCATTATGGCCATTCTGCAGGAAAACCGGACCGAAACCGCGCCTAAGGTACAGGATATTCTGACCCGTTATGGCTGCTACATCCGCGTGCGCCTCGGACTGCACGACGCGGCTTTGGAAGGCTGTACCAATACCGGTCTGATTTTGCTGCAGCTATGCGGCGACGACGTTCCCGTCAGCGAATTGGAAAAAGAGTTGACCGGCGTGCCGCACGTCAAAGTTAAGAGCATGCGATTGGACTTTTAGAGGGCCGGGTGCCCTCTTTCTATTTAAAGGAGACGCCGTTGACAAATCTAGGAAACAATTATATACTGTGGAAAAATGATGAAAAATTTATGGCGACCATAAGGGAGTGATACCATGAGCGCAAAAGTATATTTTTTGCCGCTGCCTGACGGCGTTTCGGTGGCTGAGCAGGCCGCGGCGATGCGGAAGATTTACGAAGCTTCCGGCGCCGATGAGGTTTTTGGCGCAAGAGATTTTGTGGCGATTAAACTGCATGTCGGGGAGAAAAAGAATACAACCCATGTTAAGCCCGAACTGGTGCGGGAACTGGTGGAAAAAGTCAAGGCGAAAGGGGCACTGCCCTTTTTGACCGAGACTTCAACTTTATATAAGGGCGAGCGGGAAAATGCCGTGAAACACCTTCTCCATGCCCATCGCCACGGGTTCGGTATCGATAATGTCGGCGCCCCCTTCATCATGGCTGATGGCCTGACAGGAAATACGGAATACGAAGTTACTATTAACGGTGAACTGCACAAGACGGTGAAAGTGGCGCGCGAAATCATGAGCGCCGACGCCATGCTGGTTGTTTCGCACCCAACCGGCCATCCGGCCGCGGGGCTAGGGGCATGCATCAAAAATCTGGGGATGGGACTAGCCAGCCGGATGGGCAAGATGCGCCAGCACTCGGCCATGCTCCCGGAAGTTCTCACCGATAAATGCCGCTTTTGCCAAAAATGTTTAAAGTGGTGTCCGCAGGAAGCAATCATTGAAAAAACCGGCAAAGCGTATATCATGACCGAAAAATGTATCGGCTGCGGCGAGTGCCTGGCTGTTTGCCGTTTCGATGCCGTGAAGTATGACTGGGGCGCCGAATCGGGCTTTATGCAGCGCAGTATGGCGGAACATGCTTACGGTGTTGTTAAGGAGAAACAGGGCAAATGCTTTTTCTTCAATGTCATGATTAATATGACCAAAGACTGTGACTGCTTTAATGTAAATCAACAAAAATTTATTCCCGATATCGGCATTCTTGCATCGGCTGACCCGGTTGCGATTGATGTGGCCACGCTGGATTTGACGGCCAAGGCCAACGGACAGACGTTAGCCGAGCTGGCCTATAAACACCATAATGCCCGGATCCAAATCGAGCATGCCGCCAAAATTGGTATGGGATCATTGGACTATGAGCTGATTACGCTATAGGGGCGAGGAAATTGAAAACAAATGCGGCACGTATATTGGAAACGCTTAAGATCAGTTATGAATTACGGGAGTACGAAATAGATGAAGCCGATTTAAGCGCCGAGGCGGTGGCGGCGAAGCTGGGCCTGCCGCCCCAGCAGGTGTTTAAAACCCTGGTGGCGCGGGGCGATAAGACCGGCGTGCTCCTCGCCTGCGTACCCGGCGCCGCCGAACTGGACCTTAAGGCCTTAGCCGCCGTCAGCGGCAACAAGCGGGTTGAGCTCGTCCCCCTCAAAGAAGTGCAGCCGCTCACCGGTTATATCCGGGGCGGTGTGTCGCCCTTGGGAACAAAGAAGAAATACCCGGTATTTGTAGACGAAAGTGCCCGGCAGTGGGAACGAATTTCGCTCAGCGCCGGCGTGCGGGGCTGCCAGATTATCCTTGCTCCCCACGATTTGGCCAAAGCGGTACAAGCCACGTTCTGCGCCATAGCGCGCTGGTAGCGCGGCCGCCTACATTGGCGGTTAAATACGGTAATAATTTGAAATACTTCGGGGGAGGGGGGGCTAGCGTGAATATTTCCATCCACGAAAACATCCGCCAAGTGATGCCCGGCTGCCGGCTGGGTTGTATTATTATTGAAAACGTTGCCGTGCGGGGAACGCCGCCGGCGTTAGCGCAAGAGTTCAACGAACTGCAGGCCCAGGTTGCCAAGGCTTATAAACTCGATATTCTACCAACCATGCCGCGGATTATGGCGGTACGCAGTATGTATAAAAAACTGCATTTCGACCCGCAGCGCTATCGTCCGGCTTCCGAGGCGCTGGTACGCCGGGTGCTTCAGAACAAAGGGGTCTATTTTGTTAACAGCGCCGTTGATGTGAACAATTACTGTTCCATTAAATTTATGCTGCCCTTTGGCATTTACGATTTAGACTGCATCCAGGGAAATGTCGTTTTTCGCATTGCCGATGCGGGAACTTATGTTAACATTTCGGGCAACACTATTTCGACTGAAGGAAAACCTTTTCTTACCGACGACGCCGGCGTTTTTGGCAACCCCACAGCCGATGCGCGACGCACGGCCGTTACGCTGACGACGCGCAATTTGCTATGTGTCATTTACGCTGACGAAGAGGTGCCTGATAAAGAATTAACCGAAATTCTTGATTTCACCGCCGATATGCTTACGCGCTATAACGGTGGTGTTGTTACTTATAAGACGATTGTCCGTCCAGCTTAAAGAGTGGAATTTTGGAAAGGAGCGTCCTTATGTATCTAAGTACGCGGGGAGGGCACGCCGGCCTATTGGCGGCAGAGGCTATTAAGGCCGGACTGGCCGACGATGGCGGCTTGTTTGTACCATCTCGCATCCCGCAGGTAAGCCAGGAAACGCTGGCCAAGTTCGGCACGATGCCTTATAGGGAACGGGCCGCCGTCGTTTTGGCCCCCTACCTGCCAGACTACAGCGACGAAGAAATCTTAGCCGCGCTCAACGCTGCCTATAATCGGGAAAAATTTGACGATCCGGAAGTTGCGCCGGTACGGTCGATTACCGCCGATACTGCCGTTTTGGAACTTTGGCACGGTCCGACAAGCGCTTTTAAAGACATGGCTCTACAACTAATGCCGCGTCTTTTGTCCCAGGCTCTGCGTAAAACAGGGGAGAAGGCTGAAATCGTCATTCTTGTCGCTACCTCGGGCGATACGGGCAAAGCGGCGCTGGAAGGGTTTAAGGATGTTGCCCAGACTCGAATCATCGTTTTCTTTCCCCACGGCGGCGTTAGTGAAATGCAGCGCCTGCAGATGGTAACGCAGGAGGGCGGCAACGTGGCTGTGGTTGCTGTCAAAGGCAATTTTGACGATGCCCAAAACGGGGTAAAGGAAATTTTCAATGACCGCGCCTTTAATACTGCGCTGGCCGCGCACGGTTTTCGTTTATCTTCAGCCAATTCGATCAACTGGGGAAGGCTGGCGCCGCAAATCGTCTATTATTTTAGCGCCTACGCCGACATGGCAAGGCTTGGCAATATCGCTGTCGGACAACCGGTAAACTTTGTTGTGCCAACCGGTAATTTCGGGAATATTCTCGCCGCCTATTATGCTAAGGAGATGGGACTGCCAATAAACCGGCTGATATGTGCTTCCAATAGCAATAATGTTCTTACCCATTTTTTACGTTACGGTGTATACGATCGCAACCGGCCGTTCCATACTACTTTGTCACCGTCTATGGACATTCTTATCTCGAGCAACCTTGAACGTTTGCTTTATCATATTACGGGTGGTGACTGTGCTCAGGTTAAGCAGTGGATGGAACAGCTCCGTTTTGACGGCCATTATCGCGTTCGGGACGAGGATCTTGCGCGGATTCAGGAAATATTTTGGGCAGGCTGGGCTGATGATGCCATGACGCTTACTACTATTAAGGAAGTATACAAAGAGCACCGCTACTTGCTTGATCCTCACACCGCTGTTGCCTGGCAGGTCCTCCGCGAGTACCGGGAAAAGACGAATGACGCTACGCCGACGGTTGTCGTATCGACGGCCAGTCCCTTTAAATTTAATGCCAGCGTACTGTCCGCCCTTACCGACGGCAAGCAGGCGGACGGTGACGAATTCGCGATGCTACGCCAATTATCCGAGCTCACTGGGTGGCCTATTCCACCTGCATTAGCCGCTCTCGCCCAAAAACCCGTCCGGCACCGCCGTTTATGTGATCGGGGAGAAATGAAAACGACAGTACAAGACATATTATGTTAAAGCATTAAGATAGCCGTTGGTGGCTATCTTTTTTTATCTCACGGCAGTGATAAGGAAAAATTTGTCATGCGATTAAGTTAGCAGCATAAATTAATTATAAAATATGTTATGCTGTTTGGCGCGAATTTACGGAATGTGTCAAAATAATGCTTTTACATATGAAATAAGTATGCTATAATTGGCATCGGTTGACCATAAATATAAGTGAAACAGATGAAAGGGGAATGACGATGGTCGCCATCAATGGACTTGAGATGGCAAGACAGGTTTATTACAACCTGACTCCGGCGCAGTTAGTAGAACTAGCCTTTGGGCGCGGTGAGGCGATCTTGACTGATAGTGGCGCACTGCGGGTAACGACAGGCAAGTATACGGGTAGGTCACCCAACGACAAGTTTATTGTCGATTCACCTGCCGTCCATAATGACATTGCCTGGGGAACCAACAAGCCCTTTGACAGCGAAAAATTTGAGCGTCTCTACCATCGGATGCTGGCTTATTTACAGAATCGCGAAGTCTTTGTATTCGACGGTTTTGCCGGCGCAGATGAACAGCATCGCATCGCCGTCCGTTTTATCAATGAATTTGCCTGGCAGAATCTTTTTGTTCACCAATTGTTTGTCCGTCCCCAAGGCCCGGTAAGCGGTTTTACCCCCGATTTTCAGGTTATCTGCCTGCCTGGATTTAAGGCCGTGCCGGAAATTGACGGCACCAACTCCGAAGCATTCGTCATTCTCAATTTTGAGCGCCGCATGGTGCTTATTGGCGGCACGCATTACGCCGGTGAAATGAAAAAATCGATTTTTACGGTCATGAACTACCTGCTTCCTAAAAAAGGTGTTCTGTCCATGCACTGCTCGGCCAATGTTGGCGTCAAAGGCGATGCGGCCCTGTTTTTTGGTCTTAGTGGCACCGGAAAGACCACTCTTTCCGCCGACCCTAACCGCCGGCTAATTGGCGATGACGAGCACGGCTGGAACGACGACGGTATCTTCAATATTGAAGGCGGTTGCTACGCAAAGTGCATTAGGCTAAGCCGGGAAAATGAGCCGCAAATCTGGGAGGCCATCCGTTTCGGCGCCGTGCTGGAGAATGTGGTGATTGACCATGCTACCCGCAAACCAGACTATGACAGTGATGCAATAACCGAGAACACACGGGCCGCCTATCCCATCGATTACATCCCCAACGCCCTTATTCCGGGTATTGCCGGTCACCCCAAGACGGTTATTTTTTTGACGGCTGATGCTTTCGGTGTTTTACCGCCGGTAGCGAAGCTTACCAAAGAACAGGCCATGTATCATTTCCTTTCCGGCTACACCAGTAAACTGGCCGGAACGGAGCGGGGCATAACCGAACCGGAGGCAACCTTCTCGGCCTGTTTCGGAGCGCCGTTTTTGCCTTTGTCGCCTTTGGTCTATGCCAAGCTGCTGGGAGAAAAACTGGAAAAGCACAATACCAGTGTATTTCTCATTAATACTGGCTGGTCAGGCGGTCCCTACGGGACCGGCAAGCGCATGAACATCCCCTATACCCGCGCTATGGTGACTGCGGCTATCGAAGGGTTATTGGACAAAGTACCTTATGAACTTGATCCGGTCTTTAACGTCTACGTACCTACCGAATGTCCGGGCGTGCCGTCTGATCTGTTAAAACCCCGCAATACCTGGGCCGATAAGGATGCTTATGACCGGCAGGCGCAAGAACTGGCCCGGCTGTTCGCCAAAAACTTTACCAAATTCAGTGACAATATTCCGGTAGAGATTGCCGCCGCCGGTCCGCGCACCGTGTAGGCGCCATACTATCCCAAAATGAAGGCTGACCCGTGTGGTCGGCCTTTTTACATCTCTTTACGTTATTGCGGCCAGGGGAAGGCTTTGTTTTAGCGTTGTTACCGGGGCAAAAAGGTCGCCATGGCGGTCGACGCGTGCCAAGACTTTATCGGGGGCAAAAGTCAACAGCCGAGGGTCTTTTTTTTGCCAGGCCTCGTCTACCTCTTCCCAGGCAACAGGCGTGGAAGCAGTAGGGTATTCCCGCGCCCGAAGCGAATATACGCATACCGTTGTTTTGTGTTCGTCGTTCTGGCTCCAGTCTACCAGCACTTTGCCTTTGCGCAGGCTTTTGGTCATTTTTGAGACCACCTGCCCGGGATGCTCCCGTTCCAGCAGTTTGGCCAGGGCGTGGGCGAAGTTTTTGGTAGTGTCGTAGTCAGTTGGGGTGTTGAGCGGAACGTAGACTTGGAGACCTTTGGCGCCTGATGTCTTAGGGAAGGCTAAAAGCCCTTGGCGGTCAAAAAAATCTCTTAACCATAGGGCAACCTGGGCGCATTCAATGATGGTTGCCGGTGGACCGGGATCCAGGTCAAAAACCATCATGGTTGGGCAGGCCACGTTGGTGGCTAATGACAGAGATGTATGCAGTTCCAGGGTGGCCAGATTGACGGCCCACACCAGAGAGGGCAGGTCATCGACAAGGCAAAAATTAATATGATCGTTATTGTGCTCGCTCCACACCGGCGCCGTTTTTAACCATTTTGGTCGGTGCTTTGGACATTGTTTCTGATAAAAAAAGGCGGCATGGGCTCCGTCTGGGTAGCGTTTCAGCGTGAGGGGTCTATTGGCAAGGTGGGGAAGCAGGACAGGGGCGATCCGTACATAGTAGTCAATTACCTGGCCTTTGGTAAAGCCGGTGCGAGGGTAAAAGATTTTTTCCAGATTGGATAGTCTGAGCTCAACTCCCTCAATGGTTACATCGGTGTATTGGCTAGGCACGGGCTTTTCGTCTCCTGTTTTTAGCATCTTTAGCCTGTTGTTTTTTCTTAATGGCGGCCAGGCTGGCTTCAAGCGCGACCATGAGGTCTACTACTTTGCCACCTTCCGGTGTCGCCGGCTGAATAACCACCGTCTCGCCTTCCGCTTTCTTTTCAATCATTTCTAGCACCTTTTCCCGGTATTCATCGCGGTATTTGGCAGGATTAAAATCTGCGGCCAAAGATTCAATCAGCTTTTCGGCCATGGTAAGTTCCCGCTGGTCTGGTGCTGTATCAGTATTAGGCAGTCCTTCCAATTCTTCCGGCGATACTATTTCATCGGCATAGTGCATGGTAGCTAAAGAGAGAGCTTTACCGGCAGGCCGGATGGTAACCAGGTACTGTTTGTTGCGCAGTACCACCCGGGCAATGGCGACTTTTCCCGCCTGCTTCATAGCGTATAGCAGCAGGGTATAGGCTTTACCGGCCCCTTTGTCCGGCACCAGATAATACGATTGTTCGAAGTAGATCGGGTCAATTTGGTCAAGATTAACAAAATCTTCAATCTCAATCGTGCGGGTTGCCTTCGGGTTGAGCGCTTCCAGCTCCTCGGCGGTTACGATAACATAGCGCTGTGGTGAAATTTCATAGCCCTTTACGATTTGTTCGTTTGACACTTCTTGGCCGTCACGGGCGCATACCCGTTTAAGCCGAATTTTGCAACCGTCACCGGCGCGAAGCTGATGGAAATGGAGCGTCTTTTTCCGCACGGAATTATACATTTTAACAGGAATATTAACGAGACCAAAACTGATCGAACCGTTCCACATCGGCCGCGGCATAAGGGCACCTCCTTTAGCTTAGTCCTTGTTTTCGCGTTGAATATCGCGAGGGTCTTTATCATTCCGGAGGCCTTTAAAGGATGGATGACGAAGAGTGCCGCCGGGTGTCCATTCGGTAAATTCGATTTCGCCCACTAATGCGGGCTGCACGAAAATTGCCCCCTTGAGCGGCGGTGGGTTGGCAAACGGTGGTTCGACCTGCTCGAGCGGTTTTAAAAGATGCTGGAGCTTTTTTAGTGTCGTATGGTTAAAGCCTGTTCCCACCGCGCCGGCAAACAGCAGCCGCTGTGGTTGGCCGGCTTTTGCCGCTTCTCCCGGTGTCCGGTCATAATAGCCCAGGAGCAGGGCGCCGATCATTCCGGTTCGCGTCCCTTGACCAGGCAGCCAGCCACCGATGACGAATTCCTGGCGGTGCACATTTTTGATCTTCAGCCAGGTGCCGGGCCGCTTGCCGGGCAGATAAACGCTGTCCAGTTTTTTGGCGACAATGCCTTCCAGCCCAAAGCGTCGGCTGGCGAGCAGCAGTTCCCGGCCTTGTCCAACCTTGTAGGCCGGAGTCTGCCAGCTAGGGCCGTTAAGGTCCAGTTCTTCCAGCAATCGGCGCCGCTCGGTGTAAGGAAGGGAGAGAGTTGATTGGCCGTCTATGTACAGCAGGTCAAAGATAATATAAGTTGCAGGGATTTCAGCGCTTTTGCGGGCGATTGTCCGGTCTGAAGCCAGGCCCATGCGGTTTTGCAAGCGGGCGAAGGAAGGGCGTCCATTTATGTCAAACGCCACAATTTCTCCATCCAGGATAACGGAATGTCCTGCCAAGGCTTGGGGTAGCGGTATCAGCTCAGGATACTGGCGCGTAATGTCTTTTAAATTGCGGCTAAGTATGCGCAGGTTATCGCCAGCGAGATATATCAGGGCGCGGATACCGTCCCATTTAATTTCAAAGCCATAGTCTTTTTCATCAGCGGGAAGAGTGGCGGGTTTGGCCAACATCGGCGGGATAATTTGCATAACATTCCCCCTAGGCTTTATTATTTTAAACTATGGCTTAAATATGAAGGGCGTCGCCTTGAAAAAAATGGAACCAAGCGTTTCTAAACGCTTGGTTCAAGAAGGGATGGCAGCGCCGTCGCGGGCTCCTAGCGGGGCAAACGGCGGCATATTTCATTGCAAACCAAATAAGGCCGGAATATCCGGCCTTATTTTTAGTATTTTTTATTGACTTGGAAGCAATCGCGGCAATATACCGGTTTGCCAGCCGTAGGCTTAAAGGGAACCTGAGTGGTTACACCGCAAGCACTGCACACGGCCGCAAACAATTCACGCTGCGGACGAGCGGCAGGGCCACGACCGGTCGCCTGTTTGCGGGCACTACGGCACTCAGGGCAACGGGCAGGTTCATTCCGAAAGCCTTTTTCGGCGTAAAAAGCTTGCTCGGCTGCCGTAAAAGCAAAGCCAGTACCACATTCTTTGCAGGTTAGCGCCTTGTCTTGGTAGGTCATCGCTCACCAACCTCCTTTAGACTTGATATTACGCAAAACAATTGCCGGTCGGTTGGTTGAGTCGTAAACTACGCAAGCGAACCAAGACGCAATTATTTCCGCGGTTAATTTATAATAACGCGCCGGATTAGGCGTTGTCAATAGCCGTTAATAACTTTTCCAGTTCATCCAGCCGTTTGCCAAACTTGGCCAGCGTGACGGCGACTGGCTGCGGTGAAGACATATCAACACCGGCCCGTTTAAGAATATTGATCGAGTAATCGCAGCCGCCGCTCTTGAGAAATTCAATATACCGTTTTTGCGCGGGTTCTCCTTCGCGCTGGATTTGTTCAGCCAGTGCGGTTGCCGCCGAATAGCCGGTAACATACTGGTAAACGTAGAAATGCCAATAGAAATGGGGAATACGGGCCCACTCCACGGCGATTTCCTCATCAACTACGATATCGGGGCCATAGTACTTGCGGTTAAGCTCCCGCCACAAGTCATCCAGCATGTCAGCCGTGATCGTTTCGCCGTCTTCCGCTTTTTCATATAAATGTTTCTCAAATTCGGCGAACATAGTTTGCCGGTAAACGGTGCCCCGGACGGCTTCGAGGTATTGATTGAGGAAATACAGCTTTTGCCGCTTGTCATGCGTTACCTTCAGCATATGGTCGATAAGCAGAATTTCGTTGGTTGTAGAGGCGACTTCGGCGGTAAAGGTGGTATAGGAGGCGGTGGCATAGGGTTGGTTGGCCTGACTATAGTAGCTATGAATGGCATGCCCCATTTCATGGGCGAGGGTGGAAACATCGTCATACCGGTCGTTGTAGTTGAGAAGGACGAAAGGGTGAACGCCATAAGTTCCCCACGAATAGGCGCCGGTCTGTTTTCCTTGGTTTTCGTAAACATCAATCCATCCGGATGTGAGACCTTTATTCAGAATTTCACCGTATTCCGCGCCAAGGGGCTTAAGACCTTCCTGCACCATTCGCAGAGCTTCGTCATACGATACGGTAATTCTAACGTCCCTGACGAGCGGGACATATAGGTCGTACATATGAATTTCGTCCAGCTTTAGGGCTTGCTTTTTTAAGGCGACATAGCGGTGCAGGAGCGGTAGGTGCTCGTGTACGGTAGCGATAAGGTTATTGTATACCGCTAGCGGCACGTTATCAGGTTCAAGCGCCGCTTCCAGCGCGGAATTATATTTACGGGTACGGCTATAAAAAATATTCTTTTTCACGCTGCCGCCCAAGGTGGCGGCAAAGGTATTACGGAATTGTTTATACGTATTGAATAGCCCGGTGAAGGCCGCCTGGCGGACCCGGCGATCAGGCGACATGATAAAAGAGCGGAAGCGGCCCTCGCTAAGTGTGACGGTCTGACCGCTTTCATCCTGGATCTGCGGGAATCGCAGATCGGCATGGGCAAGCATGTTGAAAATGTTTTCCGCCGCCTGGGTAACTTCACTGGCGCGCGAGAGAATTTCTTCTTCCGCCGGAGACAAGACGTGCTTTTTCTGGCGCATTAAATTGTCAAAGTAAAAGCTGTATTCGGCCAGTCCTTTTTCTTGCTGGCGGAACTCGTTCAGCTTCTCCTCCGGCATGGCGATAATTTCCGGTTCAATGAAAGCTGTTGCCGCTCCTACTTCGGCCAGCAGTGCCTCGGTCTTGCCGGTCAAAGCCTGATATTTAGCGTTGGCTGAGTTTTCGTCCCGGCGCATTCTGGCATAGGCGTATAGTTTGCCGGCGGTTATGCCGGCTTCATCCCTGGCTTTCAGGCACTTAAGCAGGTTTTGGGCCGAGTGGGCCAATTGTCCTTTATAAGCGGCCAATTGCGGTAAGCTGTTTTTTAGTTTTGCATAGTCCTGTTCCCAGAGCTCTTCAGAGGTATAAATATCTTCGAGGCGCCACTTATATTTATCCGGGATTTCTTCCCTCGCCGGCAGACCGGCTGTGCCGGACGTTTCTGCGGCTCTTGGGAAGAACACGGCGTCGGCTAAGAAAGGAATTAGCTTTGTCATTGTTTAAGTCAACACGCTCCTTTTTTGGATTCAACTGTTACCATGTATAATATTGGCAATTAAGGCGGCAACTCCTGTATAGCTTACCCGCGAAATATTCTTTTTTATACCGGCAGCTTTATACCGGCAGCGTCAGACTTTAAAATACTTAACAATTCCTTGGAAAATACTTTCGGCCGCTTTACACCGTCCGTCAATACTAGCCAGAACGACTTCTTCTTCAGGGTTGGTGATAAACGCCACTTCGACCAGCACTGCTGGCATCTTGGTATAGCGGATGACGAAAAAGCTGGCAAACCGCACGCCACGATCGCGGGTCCCGAGTCCTTCTACCAGGCTTTTTTGGATACAGTTGGCCAGCCGGATGGATTCGGGGTGGCCATAATGGAATGTGGTCGTGCCTGCTGCCGTTGGATTGGTAAAGGAGTCGTTATGGATGCTGATAAAGATGTCGGCGTCGGCGCCATTGGCAATATCGACGCGGGCCCCCAGTTCCACTTCCACTGACGCGTCCGGCGTGCTGACATCGCGGTCAGTTTCTCGGGTCATAATGACTGTTGCGCCGTTTTTTTCCAATTTATCGCAAAGCAAAAGGGCGATAGCCAGGGTATTATCTTTTTCCATTGTGCCCGTTGGACCAATAGCACCTGGATCGCTGCCGCCGTGGCCCGGGTCGATGCAGATGGTTTTGCCGGCCAGACGGTTGCTTTCTGTCTCCGCGGGGGAAGGCGCGGGACGCTCATGGGGCGGTGCCGGCACACTGGTGCTTTTGGTATTGATGTACACAATCTCGCGGTTAGTATCGTATAGAATTCCCCAATGAAGGCTTCTTGCAATGCTCTTCAGGGTAATTAGGAGGTCTTTTGAAACGCGGGGGTTTACGGGGACTTTATGGCCATCTATGATAATCTGCATGTCCTCCCCTTCCTTTCCAGTCCTTTTAGTCATTCTATTTTATGCACTGGCATCCGACACGGTGCGTCGGCTTCCTTAAAGGATATTTCCTAGGAGGCGCGGAAACTACTATGTACGACTATACTTTGACACTGGGAGGACTAGCGGTGAAGGTCCTTTTACTAACGCTTAACGCAAAATACATACATTCATCTCTGGCCTTACGGTATTTAAGGGAATATTGCCGCCCGGTATGCGCCGACATAGTGGTAAAGGAATATTCCATAAACAACGGCCTGCTCGATATTCTCGGTGATATCTACCGGGAAAAGCCGGGCGTTATCGGTATGGCCTGCTATATCTGGAACATCGAAATGACGCTTACGCTTGCGGGTCTCATTAAGAAAGTACTCCCTGATACGGCGATCGTTCTGGGAGGACCGGAAGTTTCTTACGACCCCGCCGAGGTGATGGTTAGTCATGCGGCGGTTGATTATATCGTACAAGGCGAGGGCGAAGAAACGCTCTACCGTCTGCTTTGTTCTTTGCAAAGCGGCAAAGGCGTGGCACAAATCGAGGGGCTTGCCTATCGCCATGAGGGGCGGGTAGTGGTCAATGGTGGTCCGCAGATTGTGCACGATCTTTCATGTATTCCCTTTCCGTATAGCGATGAAGATATGGCGCAGCTCGCGGATAAAATTATCTATTACGAAAGTTCCCGCGGCTGTCCTTTTTCCTGCCAATATTGTTTGTCAAGCGCTACCACAGGGGTACGGTTTTTCCCTTTAGAGCGCGTCTATCGTGATATGGAATTTTTTATTCGTCACGATGTGAAACAAGTGAAATTTGTCGACCGCACCTTTAATGCCAAAAAGGAACATTACTTTCCCTTGTGGCAGTTTTTGGCCCGTCAGAACTGCCGGACTAATTTTCATTTTGAAATTGCGGCCGATATTTTGGATGATGAGGTACTGGCGTTTCTGGCGCAGGTACCGCCCGGCCGCTTTCAGTTTGAAATTGGCGTTCAGTCAACTTATGAACCTACACTTGCGGAAATAAAGCGGCGCAATGATTGGTCCCGGATTGCCCGCAATGTGCTTAAACTGCGCTCTTACGCTAATATTCACCTGCATCTTGATCTTATTGTCGGTCTGCCTTATGAAACATACGAACGTTTTGGCCGGTCGTTTAACGATCTCTATGCCCTACAGCCTCATATGCTCCAAATCGGGTTCCTCAAGCTGCTGAAAGGTTCAGGCATTCGCCAGCGGGCCGGACAGCATGGTTATGTATTTATGGACACGGCGCCCTATCAGGTGCTAGCCAACAATTATCTGACTTATGGCGAAGTGCGCAAGCTCCAAATCCTCGAGGAAGTGTTCAATCAAACGTACAATAGCGGTCGTTTTCCGGCGACGCTGCGCTGGTTGGTTGATTGCTACAGCGGTGATGCTTTTCGTTTGTACGGCGATTTGGCGTCTTATTGGGAAGAGCGGGGCTTGAATAGCTTTTCGCACAGCGCCAAATCTGTATTTGGATATGTGGCCGAATTTTGCCGTTATCACCGGTTGAATGATGCTATTTGCCTTCAATTGCTTAAGTTCGACGCCCTGGCGGGTGAAGGCGGTGTGCGCCCTGAATTTTTACCTTGGAACGGCGATGAATGGGAACAGGTAAAGACAAGGTTTTGGCGGGACGAAGCTACCGTCCGTCGATATCTGCCTGACTATTGTTTCACCAGTTGGCGGGAAATTAAGCGAAACTACCATATCGAGGTTTTTGAGATCAATATACCGCACTACCTTGCCGGCGGCGAGCTGAGGGAAGAAAGGACAGTCATTCTATTTTGCTATGCGCAAGATAGAATAAACTATCAGATTGTGCAGCCTCATGACTTTGGGATGTAGGGGGATAAAGTCATGCGTTACCGGGTTTATTCGGACTATTTACGCCGGCGTTACGGGACGAAAGTATATAAGCTGCCGGTTGGCTTGCCTGTTACTTGTCCCAACCGGGACGGAACGTGCGGGACGGGAGGGTGTGTATTTTGCGGCGAAATTGGCGCCGGCTATGAAAACCTGCCGGCATCCATGACGGTCAGTGAGCAAATCGCGGCCAATAAAGCTCATATTGCGCCAAAGTACAAGGCTAATAAGTTTATTGCCTACTTTCAAAACTTTAGCAACACCTATTTGCCGATAAAAGATTTTGCCGCTTATCTGGAGGAGGCATGCCAGCCTGATATCGTGGGCATTGCTATTGCCACCCGGCCTGACTGTATTAGCGACGCCTATTTGGAGGCAATGGCCAGAGTGAAAGCTGACCGGGGCGTAGACATTACAGTGGAACTAGGTTTGCAGACGGTGAACTACCATTCGCTGGCCAAAATTAACCGGGGGCATACTCTGGCTGAATTTATCGATGCGGTGCTTCGCCTCAAGCAGTACCGCTTCGACGTCTGCGCCCACCTCATTTTGAACCTTCCCTGGGATGAAATGGCCGACGTGGTGGAAAATGCCAAAGTCCTGTCGGCGCTGGGGGTCCAGCAAGTAAAACTTCACGCCCTATATATCGTTAAAGGGACGCCCATGGCCAAATGGTATGAGCAGGGGGAGCTGACACTGGTCAGTAAAGAGGAGTATATTGAGCGGGTTATAACTTTTTTGGAGTATCTCCATCCAGATATTGTCGTGCAGCGGCTGATTGGCCGCGCCCCCGAGACTAATACGCTGTTTACAAACTGGCAGACAGGCTGGTGGAAAATCAAAGAGCAGATTGAACAGCTCCTTGAAGAGCGCGATACTTATCAAGGTAAGCGGTGCACTTATTTAAACGGGCCGGCGGTGCGAAAATTCGTCGAGGAAGGCGTTTAGTTTTTGTTTTAATGAAATTAGCGGTTATGGCTGTCTTCGCTAACGCGCCAACCGGCTATTTTTATTGTTCAGCGTGATGTTGACATTCAACTTTTGTTGTGCTATTATAAAAAAGTCGTCGCTGCGGCGAACGACAAAAATTAACAAGAAAAAAGATGTTGACACGGCACACAAGTTGTGTTAACATAATCAACGGCGTCGCTGATAAGTGGCGCGCCGTGTTCCTTGAAAACTGAACAATGTAAGAATAAACGCCAGATGTGCGGCGCTTCTTAAAAAAGAAGCGCAAATAATTCCGGTTTATATCAATGAGCCTAGACAGGCTCCAATAGATAAATTTTATTGGAGAGTTTGATCCTGGCTCAGGACGAACGCTGGCGGCGTGCCTAACACATGCAAGTCGAACGGACTGATGTTCAACACCGAGCATTTTAGGGTGTTAAAGACGACGGCAGCGCATAAGCTGCGAAGCAGCTTTACGCGTTAAAAAAGTGCCAACACAACACCTTAGAGTCATCGGTGTTGAACATCAGTCAGTGGCGAACGGGTGAGTAACGCGTAGACAACCTGCCTTCTAGATGGGGATAACACCGCGAAAGTGGTGCTAATACCGAATGTGTCAACCTGGGCGCATGCCCGGGTTGAGAAAGGTGGCCTCTTGG